>DROE01000067.1 GCA_011322005.1 Devosia sp. | reverse complement strand
GCGAAGCCGCGCTGCATTTTCATGAATGGCCCAAGCCCGGAAAACTGGAAATTGCCCCAACCAAGCCGCTGGCAAACCAGCGTGACCTGGCGCTGGCATACTCACCCGGTGTTGCCGCCCCTTGCGAGGAAATTGCGGAGAACCCCGGTTTTGCCGACAGATATACCGCCCGGGCAAACCTTGTTGGTGTCATTTCAAATGGCACCGCTGTGCTGGGGCTTGGTCCGATAGGCGCACTTGCCTCCAAGCCGGTGATGGAGGGCAAGGCTGTCCTGTTCAAAAAGTTTGCCGGTATCGATGCCATTGACATTGAAGTGGACGAACTGGACCCCAAAAAGTTTATTGAAGTGGTTGCACCGCTGGAACCGACTTTCGGCGGCATAAATCTTGAGGACATCAAGGCGCCGGATTGTTTTGAAATTGAAGAAACCCTGCGCGAGCGCATGAACATTCCGGTTTTTCATGACGACCAGCATGGCACAGCCATCATTGTGGCGGCCGCGGTACTTAACGGACTGAAGCTGGCGGGCAAGAACATCCAGAACGTGAAAATATGCACTTCGGGGGCCGGTGCCGCAGCCATCGCCTGTCTTAACCTGCTGATATCTCTGGGTGCCAGGCGCGAAAACATCTTTGTTGGCGATCGTGAAGGGCTGGTCACCCTGGGCCGCTCAGACAATATGGATCGCTGGCGCAAGGCCTTTGCTCAGAACAGCGAAGCAGAAACGCTGGCTGAAGTGCTTGGGGGAGCTGATGTTTTTCTTGGCCTTTCCGCAGCCGGAGCGCTTAAGCCGGAAATGATAAAGGGCATGGCCAAGGATCCGCTGATATTGGCGTTGGCCAACCCGGTTCCAGAAATAATGCCCGAGCTTGCGCTTGAGGTAAGGCCGGACGCAATGGTTTGTACCGGCCGGTCGGACTATCCCAATCAGGTCAACAACGTGCTGTGTTTTCCGTTCATCTTCCGCGGAGCGCTTGATGCCGGTGCGACCACAATCAACGAAGAGATGAAAATGGCTGCTGTGCGCGCCATCGCCCGTTTGGCCCACGAGCCGGCTCTTGAAGCAACGCCCGGTGGAGCGGCGAGTTTTGGCCCCTCCTACCTCATTCCAAATCCTTTCGATCAGCGGCTCATTCTCAGAATCGCTCCGGCGGTTGCGAAAGCTGCCATGGATTCGGGGGTTGCGCGGCGCCCCATCGAGGACTTTAAGGCCTATCAGGACAAGCTCAATCGCTTTGTATTCAAATCGGGCATGGTGATGAAACCTATCTTTGCGCGGGCGGAAGGGGCGGGAAAGCGCATAGTTTTTGCCGACGGAGAAGACGAGCGTGTGCTGCGCGCCACTCAGGTACTGTTGGAGGACAATATTGCGGTGCCTGTACTGATCGGACGCCCCTCTGTAATCGAATCCCGGCTCAGCCGGTTCGGTCTGAGGCTTTCGGTCGGCAAGGATTTCGAGGCGATAAACCCGGAGGACGACCCGCGTTACCGGGAGTATGTGGACCTGTTTCACTCGCTGGTGGGGCGCAAAGGGGTGACGCCGGACAGCGCACGAACGATCGTGCGTACCAACGCAACGGTAATCGGCGCTCTTGCGGTACAGCGTGGAGATGCGGATGCGCTGATTTGTGGGTTGCAGGGGCGCTTCATCAAGCATGTGCGCGACATTCAGTCCATTATCGGATTGCGCGACGATACAACCGACCTCTCAACCCTTTCGATGCTTGTGATGCAGAAAGGCACGTTCTTCTTTTCGGACACCTATGTGAGCATAGATCCCAGCGTTGATGAACTGGTCGAGATTGCTCTTCTGGGCCGCGAGCATCTCAGGCTATTTAATATTGAAGCCAAGGTCGCCCTGCTTTCCTATTCAAATTTTGGCTCACGTACAGGTGATACGGCACTGAAGATGCGCGAGGTCTACCAAAGACTGAAAGCCATAGCGCCGGACCTCATCGTAGAAGGGGAAATGCAGGGTGACCTGGCTCTCAACGGCGATTTGCGTGAGCGCTATCTGCCGGCCTCAGTACTCAAGGGGGAGGCCAATCTCTTGATCTTTCCCAACCTCGAGGCCGCCAACCTGTCCATGACGCTCATCAAGGAGGTGAGTGAGGCGCTTTCCGTCGGGCCAATTCTGATGGGCACGCGCAAGCCGGCCCACATTCTGGCGCCTTCTGTCACCAGCCGCGGGGTGGTCAACATGGCCGCATTGGCGGCGACTGAAGCCTTGGCGCAGACATGAGGGATTGGTTATGGCGGCGAGCGGTTTTATGTTTGTGATGAGAAAATCCCCCAGAAGGGGGGCTGGACTTTAGTTTTATGCCTTTTTCCCAACAGAGACGATAACCTGAAATTGCCGGTGGAGGCGGCGCGCTGGTGGATTGAAACCCATGAGTTGGATCACTTCGAAAAAGCGCTGAAGATCAAAAGCGTGTTGCAGAGGGGTATGTAAAGCGGCTGGACGGTGAGCAACCCCACGCCGGGGACAGGCTTCACTCACAGGCTCGTTCGGCGGGCAACAGTCCTACCCCTTGGCGTCAAAGACACCAAACGCAAATTGCTGTGGAACAAGGAAATTTCACCGCTTCGTTCAGTATATTTACCGGCTCACCTCAATTCTTCCTGTGTACTTTGGGTCAATGATGCGCGATGCCTGCTCAAATTTGGTTTGTAGTTCTCGCCGTCTCCATATTCTTCGAAGAACGGGTAGTATTTGTGCGTGCCTTCAATCTGCCGTGCGTGTTTGATGGGACACCAGAACCTTTCTGTACGGGAGGCAACTTCGCGCGCGTAGGCGATTGTGCCATTGCCGTAACTACAGTAAGCACAGTTGATTTTCTCTATTATGTTCAGGTAGTTGAGCCTCGTTCGGTCATAAGAAAAATACTCCGATCTGCGCACCAGCGGGATTTTGTAGACGCGAAAACAGATGTGCTGATAAACGCTTACCATCAGGTCGAGCAGGGCAAAGGGGACAATCAGCGAATAAATAACAGGAGCGGTAATCACAAACAGTATGTTCGCCCGGGCGACGTAGCGAAACACGTTGGTTTTCAAAAGCATTTGACGCCGTTTGAGTTCATCGTCCATCCGCGAAAGCTTCTTACGAATTTTGGCGTTTCTGTTTTCCAGCTCGTGGTGAAGGCTGGCCTCGGCCTTTTGCACGTTCGCGATCAGTGACTCGATTTTTTCACTCATGGATGTCCTCCGGCCTCTTCTACTGAAATGCGGTTTCCGCAAACGAGCGCAGTTTGCGCGAATGGATGCGCTCGGAGGGTTGCTCGCGCAATATTTCCATGGCCTTGAGGCCGATTTGCAGGTGTTGGTTGACCTGGGTCCGATAAAATTCAGAGGCCATGCCGGGCAATTTAAGCTCGCCATGCAGGGGTTTGTCGGAAACGCACAGAAGCGTGCCGTAGGGCACGCGGAAGCGGAAACCGTTGGCAGCGATAGTGGCGCTTTCCATATCCAGTGCAATGGCGCGGGACTGGGAGAGGCGGCGCACGATTTCTGTCTGGTTCCACAATTCCCAGTTGCGGTTGTCGATGGTGGCAACCGTTCCGGTGCGCATGACCCGCTTCATCTCAAAGCCCCTGAGCTGGGTAATTTCGGCGACCGCCTGTTCCAGGGCGACCTGAACTTCGGCCAGAGCCGGAATGGGCACCGACAGGGGCAGGTCGGCATCAAGCACATGGTCCTCGCGCATGTAGGCGTGACCCAGCACATAGTCACCCAATGCCTGCGAATTTCTCAGGCCTGCGCAATGCCCCAGCATCAGCCATGCGTGGGGTCTGAGTACCGCCACATGGTCGGTTGCGGTCTTGGCATTGGAGGGGCCGACCCCGATATTTATCATGGTGACGCCCCGGTTGCCTTT
>DROE01000066.1 GCA_011322005.1 Devosia sp. | reverse complement strand
CCCTGCATCTTGAAACACCTCTTCAGCCACATCCAAAAGCAAGGGTGCACACGTTGAGCCGAATCTGTCCCCCAGAACGATGTCGGGAGCGGGGCGATGGCGAAATTTCGTTAACCGTGGCATCGAATGACAGTCTATCAGAACCGCGCATCCGAACCTGTTGACCGTTTCACTCAACAGCTTTTGCAGCGTGGCATGGTAGGGACGATAGATCCCGTCAATCCGCATCAGAGCATCGTCAAGTGTCAGCGGTTCCCGGTAGATGGCCTTGTTCTCGGCCACAATGCGCGCCAGCGTGCCCAGGCCCGCCGCAACCCGGGACGACCCGGTATTGAAGTGTGCGGGCAAAGGCTCACAAAACATGGTTTGATCAAGCTCGAAGGGCTCACGGTTGACATCCAGATAGGCGCGCGGAAAACGCGCCCGCAGCATCAGGGCGCCCATGTGCGGCGCGCGGGAGAAAATCCGGTCGACATGGGAATCTTCTGACTGGCGGATTGACATCCGGTCCAACCGTGTCAGCCCCAGAAACCGCGCCGGATAGTCATCTCCGGAGTGGGCGGAATTTAACACCAGAGGTGCAAGCTGGCGCCGGGGCCGGATGGTTTCAAACGCCGGTCTTTGAGCAAAATCGGACTCCAATATCTTCTTCCCCCCGACCTTTGCCTGCTAACCGGCGCCGTCCTCTAGGCCCATAGCCTAGAAACGGCCCGTGCAGCCGGTCAAAACCCACCCCAATGTGCATTGCATTGCTGACATTGTCCATATAATTCACAGGTCAGAAGGAGCTTCGCTTGTGGGGCGTGCTGCCTTGATGCTTGCATTGTTGGTACTTAGCGTTAAACATCGCCGCGCGGGGGGCGGTTGACGAATAGATCCCGGAGGAAACTGATGAACATGAATCGCATTTTGCTGGCCGAGGATGACGCGGACATGCGTCAGTTTCTCACCCGCGCCCTCAAGAACGCAGGCTATGACGTGGTTTCCTTCGACAATGGCCGTTCAGCCTATGAGCGGCTGCGTGAAGAACCCTTTTCGCTTTTGCTATCCGATATTGTCATGCCGGAAATGGACGGAATCGAACTGGCGCGCCGCGCCACTGAGCTGGACCCCGACCTCAAGGTGATGTTCATCACGGGCTTTGCTGCCGTTGCGCTCAACCCCGACAGCGACACGCCCAAGGATGCTTCGGTTCTCTCCAAGCCCTTCCACCTCAAAGACCTGGTGAACGAAGTCGAGCGTCTTCTTGCCGCATGAATTTTGCGTTCCGCTGGCCGGGTTTAAGAACCCATGAATAGTAAGAAATTCTACTATCGCAAGTCCTACCTCATACGATCCGTAGCGCTCACTGCCGCCCTGTTCGCGCTGGCGCTTTTTCTGGTGTTCTCCAACCCCGACTACGACCCCCGCATCGCCATTCTGTTCCTGGTCATAATTGCGCTTTACAGCATAAAGTCCGCGAGATTTTTGTGGGAACTTTTCAATCCACAGCCGGTCATCGAAATCGGACCGGGAGGTATTCTGGACCGCCGCTCCATCGGAAAACTGCCCCTGCCCTGGTCGGCGGTGGCCACAATAATTCTCATCAGCCGCCCGCGCGGCGTAGCCATCATTGCCAATGATGAAAAACGCCTGACCAGTGCCGAAACCCTGACCTCCCGCTTTTCCAATTTCCTGCGCCGGAAGTTCAACCGCGGCGGAGCGGCTTTTCTACTCACCCCCGCGCTCGCCCTTGATGTGGAGTATGATGACCTGGTTCAGGCACTGAAGGCCCATGCCACAGCCCCCCATATCAGGTTTCAGCAGTAAAATATGTAAACTCTGGCCGGGTGGCTGAACCAAGTTTGGCGTTGACCGGGAGCTAGGTTTTATGATCTATCGCCTTGCGCCGACCTGACCGAGAATTTTCTTCATAATCTTGTAAAAGGCCGGTATAGTCCGAAGGAACAAAAAAGATGGGCGTATAGCTCAGCGGGAGAGCACTACATTGACATTGTAGGGGTCACTGGTTCAATCCCAGTTACGCCCACCATCTTTTGCCCTGGACCAAACAGGACCGCGCAAGCGCATCCCCCTCGCTCAAGGGCCGGGATTATCGCCAGACAACAACCTCATCTGCTGGTGCCTCGGTTCGGTCCCGCGACCTGATCCCTGCCATATGGACGTTTCTCATAGATGCCGGAAATTTCACTGCCGTTCCACACATAACACAGGTGCCTCTCCTGGCGGCAGTTGGACAACAACGGCGGGCGGAACACCGCTACACACTGGCCAGGGCAATGACGCACACTGTCATAGACGATGCCGTTGGAACCCTCGGCGCGCAACGTTCGGGCAAAGTCCTGCGCAGGACCATAGGCATCCGGGTCATACAGTTCGGGCCGCGCGGCCCGCTGCCCGCAAATATCATGCAGCGTGCCCCTGAGATCGGCGACCAGAACCCGCATGTCCAACTCCATTGCCCCTTCGTTGGTCGCCCTTAGAAACGCGGCACGGTGGTAACGGGTTTCTGCGATAGCCGTATCCAGATCAGCCCCCGCATAATAGACACCCCAACTGCCATCACAAAACCGGCTTCCAAGGGGGTTCAGATGGGTGAAGGCGGCCATGATAAAGCTGGTGCCCGGGCCTGAGATGCGCTCTGAGGGGGCAACCAGTTGCAATGCACCCACCTGGTCACGCAACCGGTCGTTGGTCATCGCTTCAACTTCAAAAACCGCTTCCAGGTCCTGCGGATCTGCCACATCCTCAAATAGTTGCACGGGTGGGAACCGGCTTGAGATAATACGCCAGCAGGGCCTCCACTCAACATGCGTCAGCGCAGTATTCAAGCCCAGCCGCCCCTTTGCGCGTCAAGATACCGGCGCACCACATAAAGGTCGGCAACATTGCCCGACAACATATACTCAAGCGCCGAACGCCCCAAGAAAGGCCTTGCGCTATTGGGCTTGTTTATCCACGCATCGGCCGCCTCTCCGGGGAACAGAATCTGCAATGCCTTGAAAATGCCAAGGATATAGGAAATCCGCTCCAGCGTGTCGCGGGGCAGGCAAACATTCCCGTCCTTCTTCCACTTGTAATAAGTGGAGCGCGCACTCACGCCGAGCAGTTTCATTTGCGCCTCGGTCCCAAGCCGCCATTTCTCCGCAATGTTGAAGAAGGTTCTGAGCGCCGGCCCCGACAACTGGCGGCGGTCAGTGAATGCTTCTTGTGCCAGCGCGATCATGGCCAACCTACTCCAATATAATACCTGTCCATTATCATAGTCCATATTTGGACTTTTTCAAGGCAAGTCACCTGCTGCACCTGTCCAACCTGCCCCACTGCCGGTTGACGAAACAAAGGCTGGTTCCTTTGCGCCAGCTTCATAGTCGCTCCGCCTTTCCGTTGACGGGAATCATCACCCCCTCTCGCCAATTCACCGTTCCACAGCGCCTCCACAGAGTTGATTAAACAACACAAGTTTATTCCCCCTAAGTTATTGTGAGGGACAAGTGGCGGAATTCCGCCGGAAACCGTTACTTTCCTTCTCGACCCTATAGCAATTTCTTATGGATTGGCATGGCCTTTGAACTGGTATTGAAAGGTGCCCACGCTGATAGTCGCGCCCACAGCTTGTTTCTGGTGGGGTCAATGCGCAGCAAGTCAATACCGGCTCGCAGGCAGTCCCCGTCAACATGCTTTGAGCATTGGAGCGCAAGCACTTGCGCCGACTTGAGGCAGGGAAGGTAGAAACGGATTTTTCGCTCTGTCCGGGTGGGATCGCTCCGTCAGGCTTTCGGCAAAAACAGGTAAAACTTATCCGGGGAGGAACAATAATGAGAAAAACTTTTCTAAAGGCACTGGGCAGCGCGTGTACTCTTTCGCTTCTGCTTTCAGGCGCAGCCCTTGCAGACCACACGGTCAAGGTCGGCGTCATTGCACCCTTTTCGGGGCCCTTTGCCATCTGGGGCAAACAGTTCAAGGATGGTGTTGAAGTTTACGTTGCCCAGAACGGCGAAACCGCCGGCGGGCACACGGTCGAATTCATTTACAAGGATTCAGGGGGACCAAATCCCAGTGGCGCCAAGTCGCTGGCCCAGGAACTGATTATTCAGGACCAGGTGGACTATCTCGGAGGGCTGGTCTTCACGCCAAATGCCCTGGCTGTAGCCCCCCTGATAGACGAAGCACAGATTCCAACCGTCATATTCAACGCCGCCACCTCTTCAATTGTTATGGAATCGGAGTATTTTGTTCGCACATCCTTCAGCTTGTGGCAGGTTTCCGAGCCCATGGCGCAATGGGCCTGGGATCAGGGCATCCGTTCCGTGGTGGTTTCGGTAACAGACTACGGTCCGGGAAATGACGCTCAGGTAGCCTTTGGTTCGGCGTTTGAGGAATTGGGGGGTACTGTTCTCGACGCCATAAAAATGCCCCTGCAAACCACAGACTTTGCGCCGTTCATGCAGCGCATCAAGGACCAGAACCCCGATGCGCTGTTTGCCTTCCTGCCCGCCGGCCCCCCAACCTTTGCCTTTGTGAAGTCCTACAATGAAAACGGCCTGCCCGATGCGGGCATCAAATTTCTGGGTACAGGGGAAACCGACGAAACCAATCTGCAGGCACTGGGCGACGCGGCGCTGGGCCTGACCACCGCCTATCACTATTCGGCGGCCCATGATTCCGACCTGAACCGGGCCTTCACCGCCAAGCTGGAGGAGATGTCTCCCGGATCGGTGGCCAACCTGGCCTCGGTCGGCGCCTATGATGGTGCACATGTACTCTATGAAATGATCGGGGCGGTCGGCTCGGACCGGACCAAGGCGGTGGACGTTGTGCGCGGCATGGAATGGGAGTCTCCCCGGGGGCCGGTTTCGCTTGACCCCGTTACCCGTCATATCACGCAGAACGTCTACATCCGCCGGGTCGCCCGTGACGAGAACGGTGTTCTCATCAATGAGGAATTTGAGACCATCCCCGATGTGCCGGATCTGGGTTTGATGCAGTAAAGCTCCCTCCCCGGGGCCGGATTCCATCTTTGAAACCGGCCCCCGTTTTTTGGCCTTCAGCTATTTTTCGGAGTAACCAGTGTCCGTTCTTTTAGGCATCCTTGTTGATGGTTTTTCCTATGGCATGATCCTGTTCATGATTTCGGTCGGTTTGTCCGTCACCATGGGTCTGATGCGGGTTATCAATCTTGCCCATGGAGGTTTTGCCCTGCTCGGAGGGGCACTCGCCCACTGGCTCACCGCTGTTGCCGATCTCAACTACTTCGTCTCGATAACCTTGTCGGTTCTGGCGGTTATGTTAGTCGCTGTTGTTATGG
>DROE01000065.1 GCA_011322005.1 Devosia sp. | reverse complement strand
CCGCCATATCCTCGCGCGATTTGGCCACCGCCAGAGCCGCCGCCGACCGGCTTGGTATCGAAAAGGCTTACGGCTCTTATGAAGAAATGCTGGCCGACCCTCAAATCGACGCGGTCTACAACCCCCTGCCCAACCATCTGCATGTGGACCTGACCCTGGCCGCCGCCCGCACCGGCAAACATGTGCTGTGCGAAAAACCCATGGCGCTCAATGTGGCTGATGCCGAACGCTTGCGCGAAGTTCCCGAGGGTATCATCATCGCCGAGGCTTTCATGGTGCGCTACCACCCCCAGTGGCTGCGCGCCCGCGACATTGCCCGCTCCGGCGAACTGGGCCGCATCACCGCTATCAACGGCTTCTTTTCCTACTATAACAAGGACCCCGCCAATGTGCGCAACAAGGCCGACATCGGGGGCGGTGCCATCATGGATATCGGATGTTATCCGGTGACCGCGGCGCGTTTTATTTTTGAAAGCGAGCCCAAACGCGTCGTCTCCCTGATTGACCGCGACCCCGATTTCAAGACCGACCGTCTGGCCTCGGTCATTGCCGATTTTGACCAAGGGCGGCAACTCGCTTTTACCGTGGGCATGCAGATTGTACCCAGCCAGCGCATCGAAATCATCGGGGAGAAGGGCCGTGTTGAAATCCTCATCCCCTTCAACGCATCCCCAAATCAGCCCACCGCCCTGCTGGTCGATGATGGCGCAAGCCTTGATGCTTCGCTATCCCGCCGCGAAATTATTGCGCCTTGCGACCAGTATACCGAACAGGCCGAAGCCTTCGCCCTGGCCGTGTTGGAAGGAAAACCCCTTGCCTGGGGCATTGAGGACGCCATTCTTTCCATGGCAGTGCTGGATGCAATTTTTGCCAGCGAAAAAAGCAACGCCTGGGCAAAGGTTTAGAGTGTTGTCAGAAAAAGTGGGAACCGGTTTTTCGGTTCGACAACGTGACCACAAAAAAAGTCCAGACTGAGGTTTTGATTTTGTCAGAACCGCTGGCTGATGCATGCTTCCGCTCTTGCATCCCACGCCCCCTGTCGCAAATCTTCAATACGAAGGTGTGCTGGCAGTGATAGGCATGCGGCACCCCGCCAATTGAGGAGCCGGAAATGAAATTCAGATGTACCATTCTTTATGTGCAAAACGTGGCTCAAAGCCTCTCCTTTTTTGAAGCAGCCTTTGGCTTCAGGACAAAGATGCTGCATGAAAGCGGTGACTATGGCGAGCTTGATACCGGCGCGACCATTCTGGCGCTTTCTTCGAGCAAACTGATGGAGCAGATGGGCAAAAAACCCGGCGCGCCCGACCCGGCAAGACCGGTATTTGAGCTTGCAGTTGAAACCGATGATGTCGCCGCCGGGGTGGCACAGGCCCTGAAAGCCGGGGCAAAGCTCGTGAGCGAACCGGCCAAAATGGACTGGGGCCAGACCATCGCCTATGTTTCAGAGCCCAACGGCTTTCTGATTGAAATCTGCACCCCGGTTTCTGGCTGAATGAGCAAAGCAAAACCAATTGACGACAAGCGTCTTCAGGCCCTTGTGGAGGACTGGCAACAGGTAGCCCCACAAAAGGCGGCTATCGTCAGCCAGGTCCGGGAACTGGTGAAGTCAATTTTTCCCGGCGTTGGCGAGAGGGTCATGTATGGCGGTATTTTCTTTTCTCTAAACTCGGACTTTGGTGGCGTATTTGTATACAAAACCCATGTATCGGTTGAATTCACCAATGGCGCGCACATGCGAGACCCCGAGCACCATCTTGAAGGCAGCGGAAAACTCCGGCGGCACATAAAGCTGCGCTCGATTGGCGAAATTGAAAGCAAACAGCTGGCGTTTTATGTCAGGCAGGCCAGTGACCAGACCATTTCCGGGCCAAATTGAACCACATTCTCTAACAATATCCCTTGTGCTCCAACTGCCCCGGCACATGCCTGTCAGACCTTAACCCCGAAGGGCTGATATTCAGCCAGTGCCTGAATTCCCGACTCATATGGGCCTGGTCGGCAAAGCCGAACTTGCAGGCAGTCTGTGCCAGACAAACCGGGTGCACAGCCGCCCGTGCCGATTTTCTGACCCGCGCCAGCCGTGACCAGAACAGGGGCGGCATTCTGGTCGCCCCGCGCACCAGCCTTTGCAGCGTGCGCACACTCACGCCAAGTTCCCGTGCCTTCATCTTGATGTTTGCTCGCCCCGAACCAATGCAGGCCAGCGCCTCGGCAACTTCAGACCGCAGCGAACTGAAACTTTCAATTCTGCTCACGACTTCACCTTGTTCCGGCTCAAGGTTTCGCACGCTCTCCAGCAGCCTTGCGATATCCACATGCGCACCCGGTTGCAGCCGATACCCCCGGAAAAAGTCACCGGACCCGACGGCAACCCGGCGCACACAATGGTCCAGCGAGGTGACAAACCAACAGGGCTGTTTTCCCGGTGAAGCCAAGTATATCAGGTCCCGGCACCCGTCCGGGATTACCGGGGAGACCCCAACGCTTGTGGCGG
>DROE01000064.1 GCA_011322005.1 Devosia sp. | reverse complement strand
GTGCAGGACTTTGGAGCCAACCGAGAAGCGTGAAGGAGCGCCGCTGTCGGAGGAGCGGGCAACAAGGTTTCCCTCGATGGTTTTGGGTCCCGGTGAGGTGCGGGCAGCCTGTTGGCCCCGGGCCCGTTTCCAGCCCGGTGTTTCGTACGAGGCAGCGAAGGGGTCGGATTTGTCGAAGCGGGAGGCGGTGGCCTGGCCTCCGTAATTATAACCCCCGTAGGACGAACCGGTATCGGTGACTTCAACCGCGTCTGCGGGCAGTTCATCGAGAAAGCGCGAAGGCAGGGCGGTTTGCCAAAGCCCGTGGATGCGCCGGTTCTGGGCCACGGTGATGTGGATATTCTTGCGGGCGCGGGTGATGCCGACATAAGCAAGGCGGCGCTCTTCCTCGAGGCCATCGCGGCCCGATTCATCAAGTGAGCGCTGGTGGGGGAACAGGCCCTCCTCCCAGCCGGGCAGAAACACCCGGTTGAACTCCAGCCCCTTGGCCGAGTGCAGGGTCATGATGGAGACCGCATCGCTTGAGGCGCCGCTGTCGCGGTCCATAACCAGCGAGACGTGTTCAAGAAACCCGGCGAGGTTTTCGAACTCGCTCATGGAGTGGATGAGTTCCTTGAGGTTTTCCAGCCGCCCGGGCGCATCGGCGCTCTTGTCGTTCTGCCACATGGCGGTGTAGCCGCTTTCCTCGAGCACGATTTCGGCCAGCTCATGGTGGGGAAGGGTCCGGCTTTTCTCCGCCCAATCGTCGAACTGGGCGACCAGCGCCCGCAAAATGGTGCGCGGGCGGGCCTTCAACTCATCTGTTTCAATGAGCTGGCGGGTTGCCGCCATCAGGGGGATTTGAAAGCTGCGGGCGGCATCGTGCAAAATCTGCACCGTGGCGTTGCCAAGGCCGCGCTTGGGCACGTTGATGATGCGCTCAAAGGCCAGGTCGTCAGCGTTCTGGGCGGTGAGGCGCAGATAGGCCAGGGCATCGCGGATTTCGCGGCGCTCGTAAAAACGCGGGCCGCCGATTACGCGATAATTCACCCCCAGGGTGATGAAACGCTCTTCGAACTCGCGCATCTGGAAGGAGGCGCGCACCAGAATGGCCATCTGGTTGAGGTCCTCGCCACGGCGCTGGGCCTGTTCAATCTCTTCGCCCACATGGCGGGCCTCCTCCTCGCTGTCCCACAGGGAAGTCACGGCCAGCTTGTCGCCGGGGTCGCTGGCATCGGTCTGCAATGTCTTGCCCAGACGGGTTTCGTTGTGGGCAATCAGGTGGGAGGCGGCGGAAAGGATGTGGGCGGTGGAGCGATAGTTGCGCTCGAGCCGCACCACCTTTGCGCCGGGGAAATCTTTTTCAAAGCGAAGGATATTGTCGACCTCGGCCCCGCGCCAGCCATAGATGGACTGGTCGTCGTCGCCAACCACGCAGATATTGGCTTCTTCAGCCGGCTGGCCCTGGGCGAGCAGGCGCAGCCAGAGATATTGAGCGACGTTGCTATCCTGATATTCATCGACCAGCATATATCTGAAGCGGGTGTGATAGCCGGACAGCACGTCGGGGTTTTCCTTGAAAAGACGGATGCACTCGAGCAGCAGGTCGCCAAAATCGGCGGCGTTCAGGGTTTTCAGGCGCGCCTGATAATCCTTGTAGAGTTGCGCTCCGTGGCCGTTGGCGAACATGCCCGCTTCGGCCGCCCCGATATCCTTGGGCAAAAGCCCGCGGTTTTTCCAGTCATCGAGCATCGAGGCGAACTGGCGGGCAGGCCAGCGCTTTTCGTCGATATTGTCGGCGCTTAAAAGTTGCTTGATGAGGCGGATCTGGTCGTCGGTGTCAAGAATGGTGAAGTCGGATTTCAGGCCGACCAGCTCGGCATTGCGGCGCAGGATGCGGGCGCCGATGGAGTGGAAGGTGCCAAGCCAGGGCATGCCTTCAACAGAGGAGCCCACAAGAGCGCCGATGCGCTCTTTCATTTCGCGGGCCGCCTTGTTGGTAAAGGTGACGGCGAGAATCTGGCTGCCCCGCGCCCTGCCCGAGGCCATGATGTGGGCGATGCGGGTGGTCAGAACCCGGGTTTTGCCGGTGCCCGCTCCGGCCAGGGCCAGAACCGGGCCCTCGGTGGTTAGCACCGCGTCACGCTGTTCGTCATTCAACCCCTCCAGATAATCAGTTCCGTTGCGAGCCAACTGGGAAGTGATGGGGTTGGGCATGGCGTTTGAGTCGCTCATCGGGGTTTGGTCTTTTGCAGGTGGCGGGCTGGTTGACAGAATCACTTTTTGTTCTCATGGCAATATAGGGATTGTGCGCCCTTGCGTCCATCAATTTGGATCGGCTAGGCCGAAAGCTGACAAACTCAGGATTGACTTGGAGCGACCGCCGATCACTTTTCCGTTATTGAGTTGATGGGGTTTATTAAAGAAATCCTCAAGTAAAGTTACATAGAGCAAGCAAGTATATACCGCAAGAAAGACCGGGGTTTTGCGTCATGAATGATGTGTTTTCGCTGAAACAGGCTCGGGTATTGCAAGAAACAAGTTTTCCCGCTAAAGTGGCGAGGTTGAGGCTTAACTATGCTTGGGGCAAACATGAAAATACTTATTGGCGCGGCAACGCTTGTTGCTGCAACGACGATGTTGCTTGGCTTGTCAGCACCTGTTCTGGCGAGTGGAGACGATGACAACGGTGACAGGCGGGAGATCGGAGACTATGAGTTCAGTTCGGGCTCACCGGACTTTGTGCACGGGGTTCCGATAAATCCCGAGGAAGCCTGGACGCTGGCCGTCGGCGGGCGGATTTATGACAACTGGTGGAATGCGCTTGATGTGGCTGAGCCACGGGGCACCCATCCCGCCTATCCCGAGATAGGGCAGAAATCGGGGGAGCAGACCTGGCGCTGCAAATCCTGTCACGGCTGGGATTTTCTTGGTAAAGATGGTATTTATGCCGAAGGCAGTTCCAATTACACAGGCATTGGCGGGATAACCGGCGCCATAGGTCGCCCGGTCGAACAGATCGCAGCACTGCTGCGTGACGAAAATCACCTCTATACCACCGACATGATCAACGATGAGCAGATGGGCTGGGTGGCTGCGTTTGTCAGCCGTGGGCAGATTGATGTGGCAAAATATATCGATCTCACAACCAGAACCATGATTCCGGGAGCCGGGGATATCAGCCGCGGTCGGGGAATATTCCAGACCGTGTGCGCTGCCTGTCACGGGTTCGATGGCAGGCTGCTCGACTGGGGCGACGGCGATTCGAGCAATTTTGTGGGGACGGAGGCCTCCGAGCTTCCCGACGAAGTGCTGCACAAGGTGCTGAGTTCGCACCCCGGCGCGGCGATGGTCAATCTTCGAGCCTTTCCGGTTCAGTTCTCGGTTGATGTTGTGGCCTATGCCGCAACCCTGCCCGTCGACTAGAGCCAGCAACAGCAGCTGATCGGGGGGATTTCTCTCCCGGTTGGTTCTGGCGCAATTAAAATGGCGTCACCGGCAAATGCCGGGGGCGTTTTTTTGTGGGGAGGGTTCTTGCCATGATTTTTTCAATTCACAATCTGCTCAAATCCCTTGAACCTCTGGCGGTCTAGGTGACGGACTCATTAATCTCATGCAATTCTGTTTGAAATTAATGGGGCCTGACCCTAGGTCCTTACCCCAATTGAGGATGGGGGGTGCGTCCGGTACGCTCAATAATGTTCTTCGCGGCTTTGCTGGACCAGGGCC
>DROE01000063.1 GCA_011322005.1 Devosia sp. | reverse complement strand
TCCGCCGCCCCGTCAAACAGGCCCATCACCCCCTCGACCAGCAACAGGTCGGCACCCAAAGACTGGCTGGCGGCGCGGGCGCGAAGCTGGTCAGGAGCCATGGCCCAGGGGTCCAGATTGACCGCCTGAAATTCGGCCGCTTCACTCAGAAATGCAGTGTCGATATAATCGGGGCCGGTCTTGGCGGGCGCAACTTTGACACCCCTGTTCCTCAGTGCCGCCGCCAGCCCCAGTGCAATCGTGGTTTTGCCCGAGCCTGAAGTCGGGGCGGCGATGATAAATCCTGAGGCGGGTTTGTTGTCAGCCAAGGGAGTTTTTCCTCTTGGCCGGACCGTACCAGTCCAGCACCTCCCGATACTGACTGACCGGCCCAAGAACAACAACCGAAGGGGTGGCAATCTGCCGGGCGCTCACCAGTTCGTGCACTTCGCCCAGAGTGGTTTCAACAACGCTTTGCTCGGGCAGGGTGGCATTGGAGATGATGGCCAGCCGGTCGCCGGGTGCCCGCCCTGCCGCCAGCAGTTTTTCGCAGATGGAGGCCAGATGTTTGGTCGCCATATACATGACAATCACCGGGGCGGCGGTGGCGATGGCATGCCAGTCAACGGATTGGGGCACCACGCCGTTTTCATCGTGGCCGGTGAGGAATATCACCGCGTGATTAGTGTCCCGGTGGGTCACCGGAATGCCCCCATAGGCCAGCCCGCCAATGCCTGCAGTTATGCCCGGAACAATGCGGAACTTCACGCCCGCCCGGGCCAGCGCCAGACATTCCTCGCCCCCGCGCCCGAACATGAAAGGGTCCCCGCCCTTGAGGCGCAGCACACGTTTTCCCGCCTTTGCCTCGGTAATCAGCAAATGGGTGATATCGTTCTGCTCGGCCGAGGGTCTTCCCCCCCGTTTGCCGGCAAACACGATGCTTGCGTCAGGTCCGGCCATACCCAGCAGTTCTTCGCTGACCAGAGCATCGTGGATTATGATATCGGCCTCCCCCAGTGCAAAATATCCAAGCAGGGAAATCAAGCCCGGCGCGCCGGGACCGGCACCCACCAGCCAGACTTCCCCCGCCTCAAAGGCAGGGAAGTCCGCATTCTCCAGAGCGGCGAAGTGCTGTTTTTTGCGGTTCATGGGCTCACCCCGAAATGCGTTTTGGCGTTTTGACCCTGCCGGGGGCCCATGTATAGAGACTTATGGACCACACGCACCACAAATCTCCCCTTGAGGGCACGCCATTGCGGCGCGGCTGGACCACCGGGGCCTGCGCCACGGCGGCAACCAAGGCGGCGCTGAGCGCGCTTTTGGGAAACGGTTTTCCCGACCCGGTTCAAATCAGACTGCCCGGCGGGCAAAAGCCTTCCTTTGCTTTGGCCCACGAGCTTGCGGGCAAGGATTTTGCCGAAGCGGGCATTGTCAAGGACGCCGGGGACGACCCGGATGTGACCCATGGCGCAACAATCATTGTGCGCATTGAGCGGGGAGCGCAGAATACGGGAATCGTTTTTCGCGCTGGCTCCGGCGTTGGCACGGTCACCAAAGCGGGCCTGCCCATTGAGGTTGGGGAGGCCGCGATAAACCCGGTGCCGCGAGAGATGATGCGCGAGGTGGTTTTGATGCTTTGCGCCCGGCATGATTGCGCATCCGATTTCCTCATCACCATCTCGGTACCCGGTGGCGAAAACATTGCCCGCAACACCTGGAACCCGCGCCTGGGCATTGTCGGGGGCATCTCCATTCTTGGCACCACGGGAATTGTCGTTCCCTATTCGTGTTCGGCCTGGATATATTCCATCCGCTCGGGCATTGACGTGGCCCGCGCCGCCGGTCTCACCCACATTGTGGGGGCGACCGGTGACATTTCGGAAAAAGCGGCGCGCGCTCATCTGGATCTCCCCGACGAAGCCTTTATCGACATGGGCGACTTTGTCGGCGGATTGCTGAAATATTTGCGCACCCACCCCGTGGACCGCGTTACCATTGCCGGAGGCTTTGCCAAGCTGAGCAAGATGGCGCAAGGGGCGATGGATTTGCACTCCGGGCGCTCCGAAGTGGATTTTGATTTCCTCAGCAACATTGTTGAACAACTTGGCGGCGGCAAAAACCTTGTGCAGAAATGCCGCAAGGCGAACAGTGCAAATCAGGTTTTGCAACTGGCGCTGGCGGGCAAAATCGACCTTGCCGGAGAAATTGCCCGAAAATGCACCAAAGTCGCCCAAAATGTCGCAAAATCCACCAAAATCGAGGTAGATGTTCTGGTGGTCGACCGGGGCGGAAAAATCGTCGGACAAAGCGCAAAGGATATTTAAGTGAAAATACTTGTTCTTGGCGGTACCGGCGATGCCGTAACTCTGGCCAACGCGCTGGCCGACAAGGGCCATTCTGTCACCACCGCATTGGCCGGTCGCACCAAAAATCCCGCCAGGCCAAAGGGCAAACTCATCACCGGGGGCTTTGGCGGCACCGACGGGCTGGCCGAATATTTGAAGGCAAAAAGAATCGACTATCTGATTGATGCAACCCACCCGTTCGCCGTTGAAATGTCGGCCAATGCGGTTGCCGCCGCAACAAAAACGGGCGTGCCGCTGGTGCGTCTGAGCGGTCCGGTTTTCGTGGAACACACGGGCGCGAACTGGTGGCGTGTCAAGGATGCCGAGCAAGCGGCAGCGCGCATTCCAAGCGGTGCGACAGCCTTCCTGACCCTTGGCCGGCAAACGCTTGGCCCGTTCACCAAGCGTCCTGACGTGCACTTTCTGGTGCGCTCGATCGAGAAACCCGACATTGAATTGCCAAAGAATTTCAAAACCATCCAGGCCCGCCCACCCTTCTCGCGAGCAGATGAACTGGCCCTGATGAAGCGCGAGGGCATCACCCATCTGGTGGCCAAGGATTCGGGCAGCGCCCAGACCCGGGAAAAACTTGAAGCCGCTTTTATGCTTAGAATTCAGGTCATTATGATTGAGAGGCCACAGCTGGAACCCTGCAATGAGGTGAGTTCTGTTGCCGAGGTGGAAGAGATTGTTGCTCAACTGCCTCCCCCCAGACGCCGGTTTTTCTTCTTTCCCTGATTGCGCAGGACGTGGGCGAAACCCTCTTCATAAAGCGCGCTGTCACGGAATTTCTGCTGGCCGAAAACCCTGCCCACAAACACCAAAGCGGTGCGGGTGATTTTCTCTTTTCGTGCCCTGCCACGCATCTGCAACAGGGTGGTAAAGATGAATTTCTCATCGGGCCAGGTGGCGCGATATGCAATAACCACCGGGCAGTCGGCACCATAAAACGGGGTCAGGGCTTTTTCCACATAAGCCAGATTGCGAACGGAAAGATGAACGGCAAGGGTCGCCCCCGATTGCCCCAGAACTTCAAGCTGCTCGCCCTCGGGCATGGGGGAAGCCTTGCCCGCCGTGCGGGTAAGGATGATGGTCTGGGCGATTTCGGGCAGGGTCAGTTCGGTGTTCAAACGCGCCGCGGCCCCGGCAAAAGCGGGTACGCCGGGCACGGTTTCATAGGGGATGTGCAGAGCATCAAGACGCCGCATCTGCTCAGCGGTCGCACCATAGATGGAAGGGTCGCCCGAATGCACCCGGGCCACGTCCTCGCCCCTTTTGTGGGCGGCCTTAATCTGGGCGATTATCTGGTCCAGATGCAGCGGCGCGGTGTCAATAACCCGCGCACCCTCAGGCGCTGCGGCAACGATTTCAGCGGGCACCAGCGAGCCGGCATAAAGGCAGGTTTCGCATCGCTCTATGAGTTTTAATCCGCGCACGGTAATCAGGTCGGGTGCGCCCGGACCCGCGCCGATGAAATAGACGGTCATGGTACGCACCCTTGGTTTTGTTTGGTCGCGTTTTCGAACGGCGAACCGGTGCCCACTTCGCCTGCAAACGCTCCGGGTGCACCCGGCCCTGCGCCAATAAAATAAACGGTCATCCATATGCCTCGCGCGCCGTGCCACAATCCGCATGACGCTGGTCGCCATGCTGATTGCTGGCGCTCCGGCGGGGCGGCCAAAAAGTTGGCCGGGGTCCTCGGTCACAAGGGTGACCTCGTCCGGTACTCCCCTGTTTGGGTGTGGCGAAGCTCATTTGATACTCCCCTCCTTATTCGCGTAACCCCTTGGAGTATAAGCAACGCTCGTTCCGTCCCCGCGCAAAATGGCGCGCGACTGGCTGGAGCCGAAAAGCACGATGGTCAGCATATCAACGGTTTCAGGATTGAAGTGTTGCAGCTCGACAACGCGCAGCTTCTCGTCCGCCCGTCCCAGATTGGAAGCGACAATCACCGGGGTTTCGGGGGGCCGGTGTTCAAGAAAAAACGCCTTGGCCCGGTCCAGCAAATCGGTGCGGCGCTTTGAGCGCGGATTGTAAAAGGCAACGACAAAGTCCGCTTTTGCCGCAGCTTGCAGCCTTGCTTCAATTTGCTCACGCGGAGTGAGCAGGTCGGACAGGGAGATGGCGCAAAAATCATGGCCAAGCAGGGCTCCGGCGCGGGCCGAAGCCATTTGCAGGGCGGATATGCCGGGATGGCTTTCAACCAAAACCCGGTGGGCGGCAGCGGAAACAGCGCGGGAGCCTTCCGCGTGCAAAAGTTCAAAAACCAGCGCCGCCATGGCGTAAATCTGCCCGTCACCGGAGCAGACGAGGGCGACATTTTTGCCCGTGGCTGCCAATTCCAGCGCGTGGCGCACCCGTTTTTCCTCGTCGCCCAAAGCAAAGCGATGCTGGTTTTGTTTGCCGTGCAAATCTCCAATCAGGTCTAGATATAGCCCGTAACCCACCCAGTCGCTCGCAGCCTTGAGCGCATCGGTCGCCGAGCCGGTGCGCTGGCATGCCTCGCCCGGACCGATACCCACAATGTGGAGCTGTCCGGGTGTGGTTCCAAAGGCGGACACATCAAGGGGCGCGCTGGCCCTGCCGATGGCGCAGGTGGCGTTTTTGGTTTTTTGCTTTGCAACCAGAAGCTGTCCGGCTTTGATGGCAGCAGCTTCGGCCACCGAAGGCGTGCCGGTTTCCGCTTTAACCACCTTTGAAGGATTGGGAACGCGGTCACGTTCCTCTGCCAGTTCGGCGGCGGAAAACAGGCGCAGGGGCACGCCGAAATGGCGTGCGGCCGTGTGCAGGGCGGTCTCGTCGCTCTTGATGTCAATGGTGGCGATGGCGGCCAGGCATTGAGGCGCCAACCCAGTCTGGCCAAGCGTTTTTTCCAGCAATGCAATGACTTCTTCGCCCGATGCACCGCGGGCGCAACCCATGCCTGCAACAAGGGTATTGGGATGATAGGTCAGCATCTCGCCATCGGCGATTTTTTCGCTGACCGCAATGGAAACCTGCCCGTCCTCAGCCAGCGGGTAGCCGGATTTTGCCAGCCAGGGAGCCGTGCCTTCAAGCCTAATGGAAGCGCCGTTGAGAATTGCGGCCATGGCCGGTTTGACGGGTTCCGGGTCGGCCAATACATAGCCACAAGGAGGCTCATCCAGCGCCCTTGAAAACCTTGTATCCGATGCGGTGGTGATGGCGGCAGCACCGCCGGTGATATGGGCAATTTTCCGGGCCAGCGCATTGGCTCCGCGATGACCGCCCAGCACCGGAACCACATGTTTTCCGTCCCCCGATACCGCGATAACCGGGGGCTCCTCATGCTTGTTATCAAGTATGGGTGCCAGCAGGCGCACCAGAATTCCGGTGGCACAGACCCCGACAATGGGGGTGCCCTTCAGAAACAGCCGGGGCAGTAAATCCGGGGCGCTTTCCGCTTTACTGGCGGACCCGCAATGATAGACCTGCCCTCCGAGAGCGTCAGCGAGGCGGACTGCAAGCTCGTCCCCGTGCGAGGTGAAGCTGAT
>DROE01000062.1 GCA_011322005.1 Devosia sp. | reverse complement strand
TTTCGCGATGTCTATGGACCCTTGGAGCCCGAACCAGAGCCGCTTCGCATCCGGATCGCACGTATTTTAGCAAGGGACTGATCATGGCCGAAATGACTTATCGCGAGGCGCTGCGTCTGGCACTGCACGATGCCATGGTTGAGGACGAAAGCATTTTCGTTCTGGGTGAGGAAGTAGGCCGGTATGGCGGTGCCTATGGCGTCCCCAAGGGTCTCATTGACAAGTTCGGGTCCGAGCGCCTGCTCGATACTCCGATATCCGAGCCGGCAATCATTGGTACAGCGATCGGCGCGGCAATGAGCGGTATGCGCCCGGTTGCCGAACTCATGTATGTGGATTTCATCGGCATGACCATGGATCAGTTGGGCAATCAGGCCGCAAAAATACGCTACATGTTTGGCGGGCAGATTGGCGTTCCCCTGGTTTTGCGCACCCAAGGGGGCACCGGGCGTTCTGCGGGTGCCCAGCACAGCCAGAGTCTGGAGGCCTTCGTGATGCACACGCCCGGCCTGCGCCTGGCCATGCCCGCAACGGTTACTGATGCCTATCATCTGTTGCGCCAAAGCCTGACCAAGCCTGACCCTGTGGTTTTTATCGAACACAAAAGCCTTTATGCCATGAAGGAGGACGTTGATCTGACAGAGGAACCTTTGCCCTGGGGCCAGGCTGCGGTGCTTCGTGGGGGCAAGGATGTTGTAGTCATAACTTATTCCCGTCAGGTACAGTTTGTCATGCAGGCGGCCCAGGCTCTGGCTCGGCAGGGTATTGAAGCAACAGTTATTGATCTGCGTACACTTAACCCGCTGGATTTTGATACCGTGCGGAAAGAGGTCGAGAAAGTCGGCAAGGCAGTGGTCGTGTCCGAGGCGGTGCTGACCTGCGGGGTGGCCGCCGAGCTTGCCGCAAGGATTTCGGAGGAATGCTTTGACTATCTCACAGATCCCGTGGTGCGGATTGCAGGGGAGGATTGTCCGATCTCGGTTTCAGCCGAGCTTGAGGCAGGCTCCATTCCCTCGCCGGGGCTGATTGAAGAGACCATCACGCGGTTGGTTGCATGACGGACGCCTTTCTGAACATGCCCAGGCTGGGTGAAACGATGGAAGAAGGCACCATCAGCGCATGGCTGATTGCGCCCGGCGAAGCATTCAAACGCGGTGACGTGATCATCGTTGTGGAAACGGATAAAACGGCGGTGGAGTTTCCCGCTCTTGGCCCCGGAGTGTTGAGAGAACATCTGAAACAGGAAGGCGAGCTGGTGCTGGTTGGTGAGCCCATTGCCAGAGTTGACATCGGGGAGGGGCCTGACTGGACGCTTGATGCAAATGTCGAAGGCACAGAACAGGAGGAGGAAAGTCATTCTGCTCCCCCTTCATCCGCGCATAGGGAAACTTCTGCCCCCCAAAGGACAGTGAGCGGCAAGGTGCGGGCCACGCCTGTTGCAAGGCGCCTCGCCCGCCTGGGAAAGCGGGAGATTGATGAAATCTCCGGCACCGGGCGCCGTGGCCGCGTGGAAAAGTGGGATGTGGAGGCGGTTCTTGCAGCAGATGGGAACGGGGATACGCGTTTTTTCCATGAGATTGCCTGCACATGTCATGGACCCGTCGGGGGCGTTCCATTCATAATGATTCACGGCTTCTCCGGTGACCGGACAACCTTTGCCGGGTTGGCCAATGGCCTGTCCAGGGCAGGTTGCCGGGTTGTGGCCATGGATTTACCTGGTCACGGAGCCAGCCGGCTTGAAGCGGAAAACCCTCAAGACCTGTCTAAGAATTTGACGGAATTTGTTGCCCGAGTGATAGGGCCGGTACCGTTTCATCTGGTGGCCCACTCTCTTGGTGCCGTTCCGGCCCTTGAACTTGCCAGGGCAATCATGCCCATCTCCCTGACACTGATAGCACCCGCTGGGCTGGGGCTGAAGCTGGACAGGGAATTCATTTCCGGCATGGCGGATCCGGGTTCCATTGGCCATGTCAGGGAATTGCTGGGGCGGCTGACAAACCGCCCTCTGGGTCTGTCAGCCGCTGCTTTGGAAAAACTCTACGGAGAACTGGCAAAGGGAAGGCTTAAGGCGCTGGCCAATTCTTTGCTCAACTCGGTTGGGCAAGTCCCTGATATCAAGCCTGCGCTCCGGGAGGTTGGGGACAAAACGCTTGCGCGCGTGCTGGTGGGGCATCGGGACTGCATCATTGACTGGCAGGATGCCTGTGCTCTGGCCAGCAATATTGCAGTGCATCACTTCACCCATGGCGGGCATATGGTGCATTGGGACCAGCCCGCGGAAGTGTTGAGGATTTTATTGCACGGAGTACACAATGACCAAAGCTCGTGAAAGTCTGAATGAGGCAAAGGTGCGAATGGGAGGGCTGGCCAAGGCAGCCCCGGATATGTTTGCGGGGTTTACCAGGATTTCCCGGGCAGCGACACAGGCCGGACAATTTTCCAGTGCACAGAAGGAGTTGATGGCGACCGCTATAGCGGTGGTGCAGGGGTGCGATGATTGCATATTGTACCATGTGGAGGCGGCAACGCGTCACGGAGCCGACGAGGCCGAACTGGTGGAGGCGCTTGAAGTTGCTGTTGAAATGGGGGGAGGTCCGGCCATTATGTATGCGGGCAGGGCGCTGGCGGTATTCAGAGAAGTTTAAGCAGGGCTTGGGGTTGTGAGGCAGTAGGGGGAGAAGTCATTTGTCCTATTTTTTGACAGCGGATGGCGGCACGGAAAGTCTGCGCGCCCGGGTTTATGATTGTACCGGAAAGTGCCTGGGCAGTCACGCTTCTGTCTACAAGACAGATTTCAAGCCGGGCAGTCGGGCCGAGCAGGCACCGGCCGATTGGTGGGCGAATTTCGTGGAAGCCTCTGGGGCTGCTATTACGCAGGCGGGAATTTCGGGCAATCAGATCGAGGCCATCGCATATGCCACGACCTGTTGTTCGGTGGTTGCTTTGGACGAGAACGGGGATGCACTGCGCCCGGCACTGATCTGGATGGATGTGCGGGCCAGCGAAGAAGCGAATGCTGTGCTGGAAACCGGGGATGCCGCCCTGGCGCTGAACGGAGATGGCGCGGGGCCGGTGTCGGCCGAATGGATGATACCCAAGGCGCTCTGGCTCAAGCGCAACGAACCCGAGCTTTTCTCAAAAGCGCACCGGATTTGCGAGTATCAGGACTATCTGACCTACAAGCTGACCGGCGAGTGGGTGGCAAGCCTGGACAATGCGGGACTGCGCTGGCACTATTCCACCGACCGGGGTGGCTGGCCCGTCAGCCTTCTTCAGGCGCTTGATTTGGCAGAACTGCAAGACAAGTGGCCGCCACGGGTCATAGCACCAGGGGATGTTGTTGGTACTCTGACGGCTGCCGCTGCTGAAGAGCTTGGGCTGCCCCGTTCGGTAAAAGTTATACAGGGTGGGGCTGACGCTCTGATAGGGATGATCGGCCTTGGGGTTTCAAAGCCGGGGCAGCTTGCTTTGATAACGGGGTCCTCCCATTTGCTCTTCGGGGTGACGGGTACCCCGATGCATGCGCGCGGTGTCTGGGGAAGCTATCCCGATATCGTTTATCCGGGCCGCTATATCGTTGAGGGCGGGCAGACCTCCACCGGCTCGATTGTCAACTGGCTGGGACGTTTGAGCGGAGGCACGCTGGATTTTGACAAGCTGAATTTGCAGGCTTCGGAACTGGAACCCGGTTGTGAGGGGTTGATTGTTCAGGACCATTTTCAGGGAAACCGCACACCCCATACGGATCCCCTGTCCCGTGGCGCGCTTGTGGGGTTGACGTTGGCCCATGAAAAACACCACATTTTCCGCGCCATGATGGAGGGGATCGGATTTGGTACGCGGGCCATTCTGGATGCCTTTGAGCGCGCAGGTTATGCCAAAGCGGAGATCACGATCGGGGGCGGGGCCACGGCCTCTGACCTGTGGCTGCAAATCCATGCGGATACGGCTGGGGTGCCGGTGCGCGTTCCCGCTTCCCCCGATGCACCGTCCACTGGCTCGGCGGTTCTTGCTGCGTACGGGGCGGGGCGTTTTTCCAGCATCGACGAGGGTATCTCGACAATGGTTCAGCCGGGGCGCGTGGTTGATCCGATTGGCAGAAATGTCACAAAATATGAAGAGATCTATACGCGTTATCTCGCCCTTTATCCGGCGCTCAAAGAAGTGCTGGCCAAGTGAAGCGCGCCTGGGACAGCGTCAATCCAAAAGGCACTGCGTTGCAGGGTCTGGCCCACACGCTGCGCCCGCACCTTTTCATGACTTGCCGGTCTTGCGCACTTACAGGACGCGGGTGCCCGGTCCAGCAGGCGAAAAAACCAAAAGCCTGATTCTAGTTTCTATCAAGGTCGGAAATGTTCTGGTACGGGTCACTGTCCGTTTTGCTCATACCTCCTGACCTGGAGAGTTTGCATCCCGTCGCCCTTCTGAATGTGGGGTCTCAGGCGAGCGTGCTCATTGTGAGGTAGCTCGCTATGCCATACAGCGCCAGCAGCCCGGCGCTCATGAACAGCCCACGCGCACCGTCATTGCCTGAAAGATAGCTGTAGGTGTAGCCCAGCCGGGCGACGGCGAAACCGATAATCCAGACCTGCGCCGCAAGAACTGACGGTGAAACAAACGCAAAAGCAAAGGCAGCAAGGATGAAATATACCGTATTTTCCGTTGTGTTGCGATGGGCGTTGTGCCGACGTTCCAGCTCTGCCAGACCCTCTTTGGATATATCGTCCCGGCTGGTTCCACTCGCCGCCCATTCTTCCGGGGTGGCATACATTTTATATCGCGCACGGGTCAGTTCCGTGCTTGTCATCAGCCATGAATGGTTGATGATCAACAGCGCAGCAGCAATTATCAGGGAATAAGAATATTCAAGGGAAGGCGGAGCAATTGCCAGCGGTTTTACTCCAAAAACCAGCATATTGATGGCGATGGCAATCAGCAGAATGCCAAAGGGATAGGCCAGGATAATCGCCATGGCTCGCTGCCTGTTTGGTTCTTTCTTCGTCATGATGCCTCCGCCGAATCCTTCATGAGAAAACTGTAGCACACGGGGTTGAATGTGCAATTGAATTGACGCTTTCACCGATGTTGGGCAAGCCGTGCCACCCTGGCACGCAACAGGTGCGACCTACACCACCGGAGTGTGCTCAGGAACAGGCTTGGCCAGCACTCCGCGTGTGTTGAGCGTCAGCAGCGCGGCAACAGTGATGGCACCGGCAATCTGGATGCGGATGTCTGAGGGCCACAGGCAGGCACCGCCAGCAATCAGGGCCAGCGCACGCACGCCCAGGCCCATGGGTCGTTCCATGCAGCCCTGCATGGCCGCGGCCAGCCCGTAAATCCCGACAACGGAAAAGGCGAACACGGAGAGCATTTCCCCCCAGTTGCCGGACAGCAGCGGGGTGTAGGCAAACAGTACCGGCACGATATAGATCCCTTTGGCCAGCTTCCAGCTCATTACCGCGGTGCCCATTGCAGGAGCGCGGGCGATTGCGGCGGCGGTAAAGGCGGCCAGTGCCACGGGGGGGGTGACGTTGCTGTCCTGGGAGAGCCAGAAGATAATCATGTGAGCTGAAAGCAGGGCGGCCAATGCGATTTCGGTGGGCACGACGAGGTCGCGCAAGGGGGCGGCAATTTCAAGGGGCAGAGAGCCAATGAGGGCGCTGGCCTGGCTGCGGGAAATCTCCCCGGCCAGCAGTTGAAGCGATTCAGGGGCGCCCAGCATCAGGATGGCCTTTGCCGGTTCGCTCAGGGTCCCCGCGACCAGCGCATCAATGACGAAGCGGTCGGCAATCATGCCCGCAAGCGCCGGAGCGGAGAGGGTGGCGAGCACGATATAGGCGGCGGTGACCGGCAGGCCCATGCCCAGAATAAGACTGGCCAGTGCCACCAGCACAATGGCAATCAGAATGTTGCCTCCGGCCCATTCGGCAATCATCAGGGAGAAGGTGTTGCCGATACCGGCGGTGGTAATGACATTGACCACCAGCCCCACGGCGCACAGCAGCACGGCGGTGAGAATCATGTTTCTGGTGCCCAGCGCCAGTGCCTCGAACACGGCGCGCGGCCCCATGGGGTTCTGGGTCAGCCAGCTTGAAGCGATAACGGCGACAATGCCGATGACGGCGGCATAGGTGGGGGTGAATCCGGACACCAGAAGGCCGATGAGCAGGGCGATGGGAATGATGAAACTGGCACCACCCTTTCGAAAGGCCTGGCCCAGGGTGCGCCCTTTGGCCTCCATGGGCGGCAGGTTGAGGCGCTTGGCTTCAGTGCGCACAAAAAATGCAACCGAGAGGAAATAAAGCAGCGCGGGCAGGGCGGCCACCGCAACGATGGTCTCGTATGGAATCTGGGTAAAACTGGCCATGACGAACGCCCCCGCACCCATGATGGGGGGCATGATCTGGCCGCCGGTGGAGGAGGCAGCCTCGACCCCGCCGGCGAACTTTGGGGAAAAACCGGCCTTGCGCATCAGGGGAATGGTGATGACGCCGGTTGAAGCGGTGTTGGCAACGGCGGAGCCTGAAATGGTGCCGGTAAGCCCCGAGGCGATGACAGCGACAAGGCCGGGGCCGCCGACCAGCTTTCCGGCGATGGCGCGGGCCAGGTCGATGATGAATTCCCCTGCTCCCGAGCGCAAGAGAAACGCGCCGAAAATGATGAACAGGAACACATAGGTCGAGGAAATGCGGGCGATGGTGCCGAACATGGCATCGTCACCAAATATGGAGCGGAAGGCCACCGCTTCCCAACTCAGTCCGGGGAAGGAAAATATACCGCCCACGAACTGGCCCCAGAACCCCACATAGGTGACGGAAAGAATAATCAGCGTTGGAATGACCCAGCCGGTGAGCCGCCGGGTCAGTTCGATGGCGCCGATTATGGCGATGATGGCGGCAATCCAGTCCAGATAGTTGAACTTGACGCCCCGGTCATAGATGCCGTTTTCAGCAAACGAGAGGTAGATGGCAGCAACGGCAACGATGACGCCAAAACCGATTTCAGCGATAAGCACGCCCCGGTTCTGTTCCGAAGTCTTTCGGAAAGCGGGGTAGAATATGGTTGCCAGAAAGGCAAAGCCGGCAAAGTGGAATACGTTGCGCTGAAACTCGGAGATTACAGGCACAAAAGCCACATATACATGGGCCAGAGCGAACAGGGCGCAGAAGATGGTAACCGGCAGGCTGGAAGCCACTTTGGGCAGAATCGGGTTTGCTGTTTCTTCTTGTTGGCTGGCCTGGGGCATTTTCAAATCTCCACAAAAGGAGGAGGGCGGGTCCGGCCCCTGGCGGGAAGGGTTCGGCCCGGAACTGATCCCGGGCCGGAATTGCGCGACTTGCTTGCCGCGTTCTAGTTGGCAATCAGGTTGGCGGGGATATCAATGCCAACTTCCTGATAATACCTGGCCGCACCGGGATGCAGGGGCAAGGGCAGACCGGCAATGGCTTTTTCGATGGCCATGGCTTTGGTTGCCGGATGAATGGCCTGCAGGAAGGGCAGGTTTTCATAAATCGTCTTGGTAATCATGTAGACGTTTTCTTCGGAAACATCGGCGCTGGTTGCCAGAAAGTTTGGCTGGGCGATGGTCTGAACGTCTTCAGTCTGGCCCGGGTAGGTGCCCGCTTCAATGGTGAAGGGGGTCCAAAGTCCACGTCCACCGTCTGCTGCGGCGGCTTCTTCTTCGGTGAAGTTGAGCAGGGCAACGCGGTCACCAGCGGAGGCAAACAACTGGCTTAATGCGCCAGTGGGCACACCGGCGGGAATGCCGATACCCTTGACCTGACCGTTCTGCAAGGCTTCAGCTGAGGGGGTGTAACCGCCATAAACCAGATTAAAGTCGGTGTTGATGTCAACGCCAAGGCCCGAAAGCAGGGCGGCGTTGGAGCCAATGGTGCCAGAATTCTGTTTGCCCATGGCCATGTTTGCGCCGGTCAGGGCAACCATGTCGGCCATGGTGCCGGTGTTGACGGCGTCAGCGGCAATGACAAACTGCTCGACATTCTGCCACAGCATGGTTACCGAGCGCAGGTTTTCCTGCGGTCCGACTTCGGCCAGCGGGCCGGTGCCGGTGGCGGCATAATAGCCGAACAGGCCCTGCATGATGCCGAACTGGGCTTCGCCCTCGCGCAGCAGGCGAACATTTTCGCCCGAACCTGCCGAACTGATGGCGGACATTTCAATTTTGAACTTGGGTTGCAGCTTGACCTTGACCAGAGTGGCGATGGCAACGCCAACGGGGTAATAGGTGCCACCGGTTGAGGCGGTTGCCAGAATGTAGCTGGCTTCTTCAGCCTTTGCGGGTGCTGACAGGGACAGCGAGACGGCCAGCGCCGCAATGGCGGCCTTGTTGACAAATTTCATGGTTTCCTCCCATAAATCCAGCCGCCACTATGGGGCCGGGATATGGGGCAAACATGCAGGATTTCCCCCGCGTTTCCTATGAAGAAAAACGCAGGGCCGGTAAAAACCGTTGGCACAAACCCGCAAAGGGGCTTTGATACCGGGCCGTTTCACTCGTTGAGAAGCGTGTCCTTCTCGATGCCCAGCTTGACGATTTTCTCGTTCAGGGTGCGCCGCCCTATGCCCAGCGCCTCGGCCACGGCATCCATGCGCCCGCCATGGGTGCGAATGGACTTGGCCACCAGCGTGCGCTCAAAGGCCGCCACCGCCTCGCGCAGGGTTTCGGGAATGTCGTTTTCGCCCTCTTCAAGACGCAGTGCAGCGCTGACCGACCCCCCCCCGCGCCGGGCCGCCAGCACCCGGCGCTCGGCCACGTGGCGCAATTCGCGCACATTGCCCGGCCAGTCATAGGCCAGGAGCGCCGCAGCGTCACCGGTGGTGAGTTCGGGCGCTTCAATTTCGTAAGTCTGGGAGAGTTGGGCGACAAAATGCTCAAACAGCATGATTACATCGTCCCCACGTGAGTTCAGGGGCGGCAGGTCAATCTGAAGGGTGTTGAGCCGGTAGAGAAAATCGGCCCGGAAGTCCCCGGATGCGACTTTTGCCTCAAGGTTTTCGTTGGAAGCGGCAATGACGCGCACATCGGTTTTGACTGTTTCATCGGAGCCGGGCAGGGTGAACTCGCCGGTTTCCAGCACGCGCAGGAGTTTTGCCTGCACCTCGGGCGGGCAGGCGGCAACCTCATCGAGAAATATTGTGCCGCCATGGGCCTTGCGGAACAGACCCAACTGGCCCTCCGGCTCTCCAAACATCTGTTTTTCAAGGGTTTGGGGGGACATGTTCGCGCAGTTTATCGAGATAAAACTCTGGTCCCGGCGCGGGCTCATGGTGTGCAGGGAGCGGGCGATCAGCTCTTTTCCGGTGCCGGTATCCCCTTGTATGAGCACGGCGGCGCTGGCGTCGGCGATTTCAAAGACCTCGGTTCTTAAAGCTGCCATTTCCTCGCACTGGCCCAGCAACACCCGGTCGATGCCCGAAAGCTCGCTCAGGCGCTTGCGCAGGCGTTTGGTGGTGGAGTGCAGGCGCTGGTTTTCCGCCGCATGGCGCAGGATGCGCAACAGCTGGCGCGGGTCAAAGGGCTTTTCAAGGAACGAATAGGCTCCGTCCTGCATGGCCTGAACGGCCATGGAAATGTCCCCGTGGGCCGAAATCAGCACCAGTGGCGGGCTGTTTTCGCTCTGCATGGCCTTGAGCAGTTCAAGGCCGGACATGCCCGGCATGCGCACATCGGACAGAACCACGTCCGGCTCGGTGGATTTGATGCGCTCAAAAGCGGTTTTTGCGTCCGGGCAGGCGGTAACTTCCCATCCCGTGCCTTTCAGCAGATGGGTGAGGGAGGCGCGCATCTCCCGGTCGTCGTCGGCAATGACTATGCGCAAAGGGGCATTGCTCATGGGGCTTCTCCGCTTCGGGGCAGGGCGAAGGTGAAGCGGGCGCCCCCCTCAGGGTTCTCTTCAGCTTCAATTGCCCCGTCAAGGTCGCTGGCAATCTGGGAGGATATGGCAAGGCCCAGCCCCATGCCCTCACCTGACGACTTTGTGGTCATGAAGGGTTCCTGCAACTGGGAAAGCGTGCGCCCTTCAAGGCCGGGGCCGGTATCGCTTATGCGTACGAACGCCCGGGCATCTTCCTTGTCGACCTCGATAGTTATCTCGCGCAAATCCTGGTCGGCCACCGCATCAATGGCGTTGCGCAGCAGATTGACCAGAACCTGTTCGACGCGCTGCTTGTTGGCGCTGACCGGAACAGGGGTTTCAGAATAGCGTTTGTTCAGGCTGGTATTTTCGGGGTTAACCCCGTGGCTGACCAGTTCGCAGGCGGCATCTGCTGCGTTGCGCAGGTCAAACACGGTGTTTTCACCAACCCCCGGGGTGGAGAAGAACCGCAACTGGTTGTTGATATTCTGCATGCGGTCAACCAGTCCGGTGAGTTGTGCGTTCACGCCGCCGGGTGCTGCGCCATTGGCCAGTTCCTGAGCGGTAAGATAGTTGCGCATGGCGGCGATGGGCTGGCCCAGTTCGTGGGTGATGGAGGCGGAGAGTTGTCCCAGCGCCGCCAGGCGGCTTGAGCGCGCCAACTCGTCCTTGGCCGCCTTGAGTTTCGTTTCAGCGACCCGGCGCACATTTACCTCATTGGTCAGACGGATGCGGTCGGCATCGGATTTGGCCAGCGCCTGTTTGAGGCGGGCCGAGCGAAACCCGGTGACGGCAAGGATAATCGCAAACAGCACCGCAAGAATGCCAACAACGGCAAGAGCGGTGCGCTGGCGAATGCCCGAAAGGGAGGTGAGCAGGTGAACCGTCCAGCCCTCCTGCTCAATGCTTGCCTGGGCCAGAATATGCTCGTCCCCGTCCAGCGTCACCCGCCCGTCGTCCTGCACTTGCCAGTCAAGCGGCAAAAGCGGGCGGTCGCCAAACAGTCTGAAATTCGCCATCTCGCTGCGGGCCGCTTCGGACAGGGGCTGAAGCGTTTTGAACTGGTCGCTTTCCTTGGAAGCCAGCAGCACCACGCCCTGCGAATTGGTCACAAGAATACGCTCGCCCGAAGCCTGCCAGGAACGGGCAAGACCGCCCAGGTCGATTTTGACTACCATGACCCCGATAATGATGCCTTCAGAATTGCGCACCGGCTCGGAGACAAAATAACCCGGCTCGCCGGTGGTGACGCCAATGGCAAACAATTGCCCGGTTCTGCCGGCTATTGCGTCCTTGAAATAGGGTCGGAAGGTATAGAATTTGCCGACAAAACTTTCCGGGGTTTCATAGTTGGAGGCGGACAGGGTCCGTCCCTCCAGATCCATAAGGAAAACCTGGGAGGCGTTGGCGCGGGTGGCAAAGGTCTTCAGGAGCGGATTGAGTGTGGTTGCGTCCTTTGTTTCCAGGGCGTCGACAACCACCGGGTTTTCCGCAATCACGAAGGGCAAATGGTTGAGGCGGCGCAGGGCATCGTCAATGGTCTGGGCAAAAAAAGCTGCCCGTTTCTGGGTCTGCAAGGCTTCCTGACGCGAAAGATACTGGGTGAGAGTGACATAGGACGTCACCGAAGCCACGAGAATCAGCACTAGTACGACAAGAATCCGGCGTTGCGACATTGGTCTACTGATTCTCCGTCATAGTCATCGAACGGCCGGCTGTGCGAACAAAGGAAGCAAAATCTCCCCCAATATCCACAATGCGGCACCCATTGGCCAGCGGTCACCGTCATTCAGGGCATTCTTTTTGAACAATAGTGAAGCGTTCCGTTTACCTCCTCTGCTGCCGGGGAGCTGTCAAAAGGCCGGAGCGGTTAGGGTTTCGGGTATGGATACGGGTAAAGCGCGTAGGTAAAAGTTCTTATTAACCATTGATTGATAGAGTTTTTTTGAGGTGCACAACTTGGAGGGGGCTATGCTGCAACTGCAGGGCAAACAACGAGATCTTGGTGAAAATGACCTGATTGTCAGCAAGACCGATCTCAAGGGGCGAATCACTTACGCCAATGACATTTTTCTGGAGATCGCGGACTATTCACTAAAAGAGGTTTTGCAGCAGCCCCACGCGCTCATCCGTCATGAGATGATGCCGCGTTGTGTCTTTCAGTTGCTGTGGGAGCGCCTGCAGGCGGGAAAGGAAATTTTCGCCTATGTGGTGAACGAGACCAAGAACGGTGACTACTATTGGGTGCTTGCCCATGTGACCCCCAGCATGAACGCTCAGGGCGAGGTCACCTCTTACCACTCCAACCGGCGACGCCCTTCCGCTGACGCTGTCGCCGCTATTTCAGCGCTTTATGACACTCTTCTCAGGGAGGAGAATGCCCACTCAAATCGCAAGCAGGGACAGGAGGCGTCCTATGCCCTGTTGATGAAAATCCTTGAAGAAAAAGGTATGGGATATGATGAATTTGTCCTCTCTCTCTAAGGTAATTGTGTTTTCGCTCATCGCAGGCATGGCTGCACTGGCATCTGTATGGCTGGCCTATAGCGGGGCTTCCCTTGATTTGGTTCTTGTCTCTGCATCTGTGCAGCTTGGAGCCATCGGAATGGCGCTGCTCAACGTGGTCGCGGTCAAAAGATTCTTTAAGAGGGTGGAGACTGTCTGCGATGCGGTGCGTCAAGGCGACTTTGACCAGCGCGTTGTGGTGCCGGGTGCCAGGGGGGATGTCAAGGTGACGGCAGACAGAGTCAACTCGCTGATTGATATCAACGACGCCTTCGTGCGTGAAGCGTCGCTTGCACTGACTGCGGCCAGCGAGGGTAAATTCTATCGGAAAATCCGCCCCGAGGGCATGCAGGGAATGTTTGCCCACTCCGTTGGCAGAATCAACGAAGCCATAGACCAGATGTCCGCGGCATCCCAGGAAAGAGAGCGCATAATTCAAAAACTTCGTGACCAGCTGGGAGATACCATCGAGGCGGCAATCGCCGGAGACTTCACCAAACGGTTGCAGGGGCAGCGCAAGGGCGACGAATTTGCGGTCATTGCCAAACAGGTCAATGACCTTATTGGAACTGTCAATCGGGGCTTGACGGAAACCGGTGCTGTGCTGGGGGCCGTAGCGAACAAGGATCTCAGTCATCGCGTTGATGGCGATTACCAGGGGGCTTTCCATAAACTCAAACAGGACACGAACGATGTGGCGGGCAAGCTGTTCGCAGTTATCAGTCAGTTGAAGGAAACCTCCGGGGCCCTGAAAACCGCGACAAGAGAAATTCTTGAAGGCGCGAACGATCTGAGCGAACGCACATTGAAACAGGCGGCAACTATTGAGCAGACGTCTGCCACCATGGAGCAGCTCTCCGACGGTGTGGTCAAGAGCGCCAACGCTGCTGACAGCGCAAACAAGAATTCGCAGGAATTGTCCCGAACCGCCGAACAAAGCCGTCAGATTGTTGCCAAGGCAACCGATGCCATGGAGCGCATCACCAGCTCTTCGGCCAAGATTTCAAATGTTATCGGCATGATTGACGATATTGCCTTCCAGACCAATCTTTTAGCGCTCAATGCTTCGGTGGAAGCGGCAAGAGCCGGAGAGGCGGGCAAGGGGTTTGCCGTGGTCGCGGTGGAAGTCAGGCGGCTGGCCCAAAGCGCCGCGGAGGCTTCAAGCGAAGTCAAGAATTTGATTGAGCAGAGTGCGGCTGAAGTAGAGACCGGCTCCAAATTTGTGGTGGAAGCATCGGAAAATCTCAGGCACATGATCGATTCCATTAACGAGAACAGCGCCCTTATTGGGGGGTTGGCTGCCTCAAGCCGGGAGCAGGCCTCTTCGATTGCCGAAGTCAACGCGGCGGTGCGCCAGATGGATGAAATGACCCAGCACAATGCGGCACTGGTGGAAGAGACCAATGCGGCGATCGAGCAGACCGACAATCAGGTGGTTGAACTGGACAAAATTGTGGAAGTGTTCAAGCTTCACGCCACTCCTGAGGAACTTGCGGCGCGCAAGAAAGCCAAAGAGAAACCCAAGGTTGCACACAACCGCCGCGCCACCGACAAAAAGGGCCCGCAGGTGCCGGCTGCAGCAGAGCCGCAGAGCACGGGGGTTGAAGAGGGTAGCAAGAAGGTTGCAGCAACCGGCTAGCCGACATGCCGGTGCCCCGGTTGTAGAATGGAGAACCGCATACCGGCTCCTCGGCTCGGTATGCGGTTTTCCTTTGTCTTGCGTACTCAGGATCATATTGGGCGTGAACTCCTGGG
>DROE01000061.1 GCA_011322005.1 Devosia sp. | reverse complement strand
GCTGACACCCTTGTGCCCATCTATGGAATAACCAATGGGAAGTGCATGGACTACCGAACGCTCGTTGCGCACTGAGCGCTCGTTCACCGCGCGCAGCACCCGGGAGATGTCCGCGCGTTCCACTTCGGTCCCGGCAAGAGAAACGGTTGCACTGTAGGTTTCTGAACCCAGGCGTCCCGCGGTCACATTGACAATGACCGATTCAACGGTCACCCCCGCCGAGCGTTCCGCTGTCCCCACCACGGAGCGAATAGCCTGTTCGGCCTTTGCCAGATCGCTGACCACACCGCTTTTTATCCCGGCCGAGGGGCCATAGCCAAAACCGATAACCTCGACCACATGAGAGCGGTCCTTCAGGGCCTTGCCCTGTCCGCGCGGAACCAGCCGCGCCACCAAGCAGCATATCTTTGTCGACCCGATATCGAGCACTGCCACCAGGGAGGACCGGCCGGACTGAACGGGGCGCAAACGCGCCGTCAGGGAGTTGCTGATCATAAACCCACTCTCACTCAAACAAACTCTATTCTTTACGCTCGGCCGGCCGGAGCGCCACCAGCCCGGCTACCCGCATATCAATCAGCACCAGATCGCGATCCAGCAATTGCTGTTCACTCTGCGCCTTGCTTAAGCCCTGCAAGGCCGCGCTCAGCCCATTTTCAGGCAATTGCACCCGCAACCCGGTTTCATAGATCAGGTCCCAGCGCCGGTCGCCAATGCGGCTGGTTGCCAAAAGCCCCTGTTTTAGAACGGGGAAACTCTCCAGTGCCTGAATAATCACCTGCGCATCATCGGCGGCACCATCGCCGATAATCAGCGGCAAACTCTCGTCCGCAACGGTTGCATCAGCGATTTGAACCCCGGCGGCATCAATGACAAATGTCACACCGTCGACACGCCAGCGAGCGATCGGGGCAACTTCACTGACCTCGACAACCAGCCGCGAGGGATAGACCTTGCGTACCTGAGCATCGGCAATTGCTGGCAATTCGATCAAACGCTGCCGCGCCGCTTCCACATCAAAATTGAAGCTGCTTGTGTTCGCACCAATTGCAAGAGCAGCAGCGATATCACTTTCTTTTGTCATGACCTGGCCGGTAATCGAAATTTCTTCGATACCAAAACCGATCTGGGCAAAACGCCCGGCAAGCAAATCGCCGAGTCCGAGCACCGCCTGGGCTATCCCGCCGCGCGCCTGAAACCCGCCTGCCAGCGCGAGGGCGACAACAAGAGCGGCAATCAGTCTTGTCAGGCTGGCACGGTGCAGAATCCAGGTACGCCTGACAATTATCAGAACCCGGGCGTGCCCGGCACGCAAACGCGCAGGAAGCTGCATGCCCGGCTGAACGGCAGCGATCGCCGCGCCTGATCTTTGCTGGTCACCTACCTGTTGCAACTCGCATCCTCCACGATCCACCTCACCAGATCCTTTGGCGAGTGGCCGGCCATTTCGGCCAGTTCCGGCACCAGCGAGGTACCGGTCATTCCCGGCTGGGTGTTGACTTCAAGGCAAACAAGTTCACCGCTCTGCCCCGCCAGATCATTGAAGCGGAAGTCCGCCCGCGTAACGCCCCGGCATCCCAGCGCCTCATGTGCTTTTAGAGCCAATTTCTGTACATTTTGGTAAACATCCGAAGAAACTTGCGCCGGCAGCACATGATGTGATCCACCTGTTGTATATTTGGCCTCGTAATTGTAGAAATTCAGGTCGGTGACGATCTCGGTCACCCCCAGCGCCACATCCCCCATGATGGCGCAGGTAAGCTCGCGCCCCGGAATATAGCGCTCCACCATCAGATGCTCGCCCCCTATCCAGTCTGAACGCAAGACCTCCTGCGGCGGGTGGCTGGTTTCGCTCTTGACAATAAAGATGCCGACGCTTGAACCCTCCGCCACCGGCTTGACCACGTAAGGGGGTTTCATCACATGTTCGCGGGCAATTTCACTGCGATGGGCGACAATGTGGTGGGTGACCGGCACTCCGGCGGCCTTGAAGATTATCTTGGACTGGTGCTTGTCCATGGCCAGCGCCGAGGCGAGCACGCCCGAATGGGTGTAGGGGATGCCCAGCACCTCAAGCATGCCCTGAATGGTGCCGTCCTCGCCAAAACGTCCGTGCAGGGAGTTCAGAACCACATCGGGTTTGAGGTCTGCGAGCACCGCACCGATATCGCGGTCCGCATCGATTTCTGTGACCTGATAGCCAGCCTCTTTTGCATGCCGGGCGAAGAACGCGCCCGAATTGAGCGACACTTCACGCTCCGCCGACCAGCCCCCTTTCAGAACCGCCACATGTTTGGCCATTTCAGCTTCCCTTGTTCTGCGCTAGCGCACCAGCTTGTGCATCAGCCATTCAAACGGCCCCGACCGGAAGAATCTGGCCCAGACTATCGCATAGATTACCGAAATAATGATGAACAGACCGGCGGTGGCAATGGCAGTCTCGGCGCTTTGCCCGCCCAGCATTCCCAGGCCCTCCAGCGTACCCATTCCAACAATGATGTGCAGGATATAGAGCGAAAGCGCCTGTTTGCCGGTGCGGGTGAAAGGCGTTAGCCAGTTGACCTGACCCTTCCTGAACACCCAGAGGCATATCCCGATGCTCAGCGAAGCCGCCCCGGCCCCGGCAAGCATATAAAGCGGCCCCGGTGGTATCGGGGAAACCGTGACCAGTTCCGCCAGTTCCGGGTCGCTGGAAAGCACAAACGAAAGCGCATAGGCCGCACCAAGGGCCACAGCACCATAAAGCATCAGTCTGTTCTGCGTTTTTTTCCTGCCCAGTTCCAGCCGCGCCAGCAAGAAACCCATCAGCAGAAAACTCATCCACGGCACCAGCGGGTGCCAGCCGTTGAATAAAAGGTTGCGCGCAAAACCGGACGGCGTCCAGAACCCGGCATAATCAAAGGTTTCCCAATCCCAGCCCGCTTCATAATCAAGCACAAACAGCAGGGCGACAAATACCAGCGGCAAAACCAGCGCCACAATGAGGATGGTGCGGGTTGAACGCCGGATAAGCAGCAGGCCAACCACAAAATAAACCGCGTAATAGTGCAAAATGTCAGCCGGGAAAATCAGTGAATTTATCAGGCCGATGACAAACAGAAACAATGCCCGTTTCAGCGTAAGAATTGAGAACGAAGGGGTTTGATTGCGCTGCGCACCCAAAGCCAGACCGACACCGGCCAGCACCACAAAAGTCGCCGCCGCCTTGCCCTCAACAGCACTGAGAAACAACATCGCCCACGCTCCGCCGTCTCCCCCGCCGGTCACCACGTGAAAATTGACGAAAACCATGCCGGCAAAAGCAAGGAACCGGGCAAGATCAAGCCCGTGCAGTCTTGCAGGGGGAGTTTTGATTTCTGTGGCCGCCAACGCTCAATCCTCCCCGGCAAAAACCTTGTCGCCGAGAAACTCGCCAATTTCCTCACCGGGGATAAACCGCCCCATGCGCCGGATTTCCCATTGCAGTTCAACGCCGCTGTTATCGCGCACCCGCTGACGCACCGTCTCCCCCAGCGTTTCGATTTCAAGGGCGCTCGCATCCCCCAGATTGAGCAGGAAGTTGCAGTGCTTCTGAGAAACCTGCGCCTTGCCTATGGTCAGGCCCCGGCACCCGGCCCTGTCAATCAGTTCCCAGCTTGAAGTCCCTTCGGGGTTCTTGAAGGTCGAACCGCCGGTGCGCGATTTTGTCGGCTGTGAGCTCTCCCGGGTTTTTGTAATTTCCTCCATCCGGGCATTGAGTTCATCCGGGTCGCCCGCAAAACCCTGATAAAGTGCCGAGGTGAATATCACCCCTTCCGGGCCGTGCGATTTGCGATACTCATAGGCCATCTCGGCCCTGCTCAGCGTGATGATTTTTCCCTCACGGGTCACCCCGCGCAATTCCACCAGCCGGTCGGCGGTCTCGGTGCCATAACAGCCCGCATTCATATAAAGCGCGCCGCCAATGCCCCCCGGGATACCCCGGTAGAAGGTAAATCCGTCAATCCCGGCTTTGGCCATAGCCTGAGCAAAGCGGATATCGGGCATGGCCGCGCCCACCCGCACCCGATGCTCATCGAGCAGCTCGATATCAGCAAAGCCCTTGACCGGCAGACGGATTACCACGCCCTCAAGCCCGCCATCGCGGACAAGAAGATTGGATCCAAGCCCGACAATCGTGACTTTAACTTCAGGCGGCAAATGACTCAGAAAAAATGACAAATCCGCCTCATCCTCGGGCATGAACAACAGTTGCGCCGGGCCGCCGACCCGAAACCACGTCACCTCGGAAAGGTTCTGGTTAGGGGCAAGGCGCCCCCGCACACCTTCAATCCAGCCGGAAAAAAGCGGGCGCAGATCGCTAAAACTCATGTTTTGGCGCTCTGACTGCTCAGGATTTCCTCAAGCTCCCCGGGCAGCCTCGCCGCCCACTGGGTGATGGTCCCCGCACCCAGGCACACAACATAGTCCCCATGCCCCGCCCTCTCAGCAATCAGCGGTGCCAGTTCTTCAGACCCCCCGATGGCGCGCACGTCCCGGTGCCCCAGCGCCCGAATGCGCCTGACCAGTTCGCGGTGGTCAACTCCCTCTATAGCCTCCTCCCCGGCGGTGAACACCGGCGCGACAATCACCGTGTCCGCATCATTGAAGCAGGCCGAGAATTCGTCCATCAACTCGCTGAGCCGGGAATAGCGGTGCGGCTGCATCACCGCAATAACGTCATTCTTTGCCGATTGGCGTGCCGCATCCAGAACAAAGGCGATTTCCACCGGATGGTGCCCGTAGTCGTCAATCACCACGATGCCGTTGACTTCCCCGGTCTGGGTAAAGCGGCGCTTGACCCCCCCGAACGCGGCCAGCCCCTCCCGGATTGCCTTTGCCGACACATCCAGCTCATCCGCCACCGCAATCGCTGCCGTGGCGTTGAGGGCATTGTGCAGGCCGGGCATGGGCAGAGCGATATTTTCGATACGTTTTTCATCTCCGGTGATGCGGTCGCGTATCTCCACGTCAAATTTCGAGACACCGCCGTCATAACAAAGATTGACCAGACGCACATCGGCCTGGGGATTCTGTCCATAGGTCACCACCCGCCGGTCGATAATCTCCCCCACCAGCGCCTGAACTTCGGGGTGGTCAACACACATCACGGCAAATCCGTAAAACGGCACGTTCTCAACGAACTGGTAATAGGCGTTCTTGGCTTTTTCAAAGTCCCCGTAATGGTCCAGATGCTCGGGGTCGATATTGGTGACCACCGCCACATCGGCAGGCAGCTTGACGAAGGTGCCGTCGCTCTCGTCGGCTTCGACCACCATCCAGTCCCCGTTCCCCAGCCTGGCATTGGTGCCGTAGGCGTTGATGATACCGCCATTGATGACCGTGGGGTCCATTTCCCCTGCGTCCAGAATCGCCGAAACCAGTGAAGTGGTTGTAGTCTTGCCGTGAGTGCCCCCGATGGCAATGGCATTCTTGAAACGCATGATTTCTGCCAGCATTTCAGCCCGGCGCACAATGGGCAGGGCCCGGTGGCGCGCCTCACGCAATTCGGGATTGTCAAAACGGATGGCCGAGGAAATGACAACGACAGCGGCGTCACCCAGATTTTCGGCACGCTGGCCGATTGCAACCTCAATACCCATTTCACGCAGGCGCAGCACATTGGGATTTCCCGCCATGTCCGAGCCGCGCACCTTGTAGCCTTGGGTATGAAGGATTTCGGCAATGCCGCTCATCCCGATGCCCCCGATTCCGACAAAGTGGACGGGGCCGATTTCGCGGGGCATTTTCATCTATAAGGTTCCCATTCAGGCTTTGTTGTCGGCCAGCCACTCTGCGATGTCGGCCAGCCGTTCAACCGCATCGGGTTTTCCGATGGTTTTGGCGGAAGCGGCGGCAGTTTTGAGCGCGTCCGCATCCCCTAGCAAATCAGCCAGCCGCTTGCCAAGAGATTGCGGTGAAAGCGTGTCCTGCTCCACCAGCCAGCCCCCGCCCGCCGCCTCCATAAGCGAAGCATTGGCCCGCTGGTCCTGGTCCAGCGAACCGGGCAGCGGAATGAGTATTGCCGGTCGCCCCAGCACCCCCAACTCCGAGATGGTCGAAGCCCCGGCGCGCGCTATCACCAGATGTGAAGCTGCCATGCGCTCGGGCAGATCGGCAAAAAAACTTGCTAGTTCCACATTCACCCGCGCTTCAGCATAGGCAGAAGTTACCCGCTCCATATCCTCGGCCCGGCACTGCTGGGTGACAATCAGGCGCCCCTTGAGTTCATCGGAAAGAGCAGCAATCGCCGGGGGCACAAGGTCCGAAAATGCGCGCGCGCCCTGACTGCCGCCAAAAACCAGCAGTTTCAACGGCCCCTCTCCAGCCGAGTCGGGATAATCAATATGTGCCAGCCCGCGCACCTGGTCGCGCACCGGATTTCCGGTGACAATCATTTCCGGTTTGAAATTTTCCGCGCCCCTTGTCTGTTCAAACTGCACCGCCAGGGCCCTGGCAAAGCGTAAAAGCGCCCGGTTGGCCCGCCCCAGAACCGCATTCTGCTCGTGCAGAAGCCCCGGAATCCGCATCAGGCTCGCCGCCATGAACGGGGGAAAGCTGGGGTAGCCACCAAAGGCTACAACAGCATCAGGCCTGACCCGGACCATGATCCCAAGCGCCTTGGCGATACCGCCAGTGATGGTGAACCCCGCCAGAAGAAACTTAACCGGATTGCGAATGGATGGGGTGGCCGCCGGAATTATGTGCACTTCTTTCGCCGGAAAATCCCCGCCATAACTTTCAACCCGCCCGTCGGTGGCCAGATGCACCTCATGCCCGCGCCTCTCCAGTTCCTGGGCCAGCGCCATGGCCGGGAACAGATGCCCCCCGGTGCCCCCCGCCATCAGAACAAATTTGCTCATATGGCGTTTTGCGCCACCCCGCCGCGCCGCAGCGGCACGCCGGTGGCTATCCTTTCCTCGGGCTTGCGCCGCGTCAGCGCCAGTATCAGCCCCATGGCAAATGCGGTCGCCAGCATGGATGTCCCTCCATAGGAGACAAAGGGCAGGGTCATGCCCTTCGGCGGCGCCAGATTGAGGTTGACCGCCAGATTGATGCTCGACTGCAGGCCAAACTGAATGGTCAAAGCACTGGCGCCCAGACGGGCGAACAGGTTGTTTTGTCTTTGCGCAATCAACAGCGCCCTGATGGTAATAAAGGCAATCAACCCGACCAGAACAAGGCCGAACAGAATACCGAACTCCCCCGCCGCCGCCGAAAACACAAAATCCGCATGGGCGTCAGGCACGTAGCGGCGCGCCAGTGCCTCGCCCGGACCGCGCCCGAACCAGCCCCCCTCAAGCAGGGATTGCAACGCTTTTTCCACCTGATAATTGTTGCCCGTCCCCGGGTTGAAAAAATTGTCAATGCGCCGCGCCACATGGGGAAACATAAAATAGGCCAACACCGCGCCGCCGCCCGCCGCGCCTGCGAGCACCCCGATGACCCACCAGGAAACGCCGGCCAGAAACAAAAGAGCCACCCAGGACGCAACTACCAGCACCGTCTGTCCGAAGTCCGGCTGCAACAACAACAGCGTCGAGATGATCACCACCAGCCCAAAAGCTATCAATCCGGCCGGAACGTCGGGATGCTTCATTTTTTCGGCAAACAACCACGCCGCGATCACACCAAAGGCGGGTTTGACAAATTCGGAAGGTTGCACCGTCTGACCAAGAAAAGATATCCAGCGCTTCGCGCCCTTGACTTCAGTGCCAATTACCAGTGTCCCCACCAGAAGTACAAGAGCACCGACAAGAACAACAAGCGCTGACACGCGCGCCTGGCGAGCGCTCAGAAACGATGCACCTGCCAGAACCATGATGGAAGGCACCAGAAAAAACGCATGGCGGATGACAAAGTGCCAGCTCGAATAGCCCAACCGCTCCGCCACCGGCGGGCTGGCTGCGAACGACAGGACCATGCCAAGCAAGAGCAGCGAAATCAGCGCCGTGAGCAGTTCACGATCAACCGTCCACCACCATTCGGCAACAGGTGTTTTTCGCGCGCGTGAAAACATGAGGACACAATCCCGGGGTCGTACAGACAAACGGGTGCCAGTGTACCATTCAAAGCGTTACCGTTTAGGAAACCATTATCTCACGGAAGCGTGATGCTTCAATGAACTAGCGCAGCTTGAGCGAGGACAATCCGACCAGCGCCAGCACGATGGAAATAATCCAGAAGCGGATGACAATCTGGCTTTCCGTCCATCCCAGATGCTCAAAATGATGGTGGATGGGGGCCATTTTGAACACACGCTTGCCCGTGAGCTTGTAGCTGGCCACCTGCACGATGACCGAAACGGTCTCAAGCACAAACAGCCCCCCGATTATCGCCAGCACGATTTCGTGCTTTGTCGCCACCGCCATCGAGCCCAGCGCGCCCCCGAGAGCCAGCGAGCCGGTATCGCCCATGAATATCTGAGCCGGTGGAGCGTTGAACCACAAAAATCCGAGCCCCGCTCCGATGAGCGCACCGCTGACCACCGCCAGTTCCCCCGTGCCCGGCACGAAGGTCACCAGCAGATAGTCGGAGAACGTGATATTACCCACCAGATAGGCGATAAGCCCGAAACAGGCCGCTGCAATCATCACCGGCACGATCGCCAGTCCGTCCAGACCATCGGTCAGGTTCACAGAGTTTCCCGCTGAAACAATGACAAAAGCACCAAATACGAAGAAGAAAAGCCCCAGGTTCAGCGAAAGGTCCTTGACGAAAGGAAACAGCAGCGAAGTCGCAAACGGCGCTTCACTGACGCTCGAAATCACCACAACCGCAATCAGCGCCACCACAGCCTCGAGCAGCAGCCTCACCCTGCCGCTGAACCCGTTCCTGTTGGAGGCCCGCTTCACCTTGAGATAGTCATCATAGAATCCGATGGCCCCGAAACATACCGTCACAAACAGAACGACCCAGACGTAAACATTGGCCAAATCTGCCCATAACAGCGCCGAAAACACCATCGATGAGAGAATCATCAGCCCCCCCATTGTTGGCGTGCCGGCCTTCTTTATGATGTGGCTTTGCGGACCGTCTTCGCGGATTGGCTGGCCGTTTCCCTGGATGGCCGCAAGACGTTTGATCATGGATGGGCCGAACATAAAGACAAGAAACAGGGAGGTAACGACCGCTCCCGCTGTTCTGAATGTTATGTAACGAAAGACATTGAAGAAGCCGAAGGCGTCTCCGAGTTGCTCAAGAAAATGTAACATGCACTTTTTTCATTCTCGTCGATTGAACCTACCCGCCCCCGGCGAACCGGTTCCGAATGGCCGCAACCAAAAGACCAAGCCCGACACCGTTCGACCCTTTGACCATAACTAGGTCTCCATAATCAAGGCTGTTCACGATCCGGTCAGATATTTCATCGAGCTTTTCGGCAATGCCACCAACTTCTGTTTGCGGCGTAACATCATCAGCAACCTCTGGCAGATACTCTCCGATGGCAAATAAAATGTCCGGCGCCGCCTTCTCTATTTCCACCCCGATTTCAGCATGAAGGGCTTTTGCCTTGTCACCCAGTTCAAGCATGTCGGCAAGTACGAGAACTTTTCGCCCTGAAACGGGCTTCTGGCTGGCAAAAACTCTCAGCGCCGCGGTCATCGACGCCGGGTTGGCGTTGTAGCTTTCGTCAATGAGCACCAGCGGATTGTCTCTTGGCCCCAGCCTGTAGACCGCGCCCCGTCCGGCTGGGGCGGAAAATTCGGCGATCGCAGCAAGTGAAACTTCCGTATCAACCCCCAACTCCTCCCCGACACACAGGGCACCCAGAGCATTGGCCAGCATGTGCCTGCCCGGCATGCTGACATCCAGGGAAATGTTCCCACCCGCAAGGCCAACCCGGGCGGTTGACCCCGCCGCCCCGGCTTGCACGCCGCTCAGGACAATATCTGCGTTGCTGTCAAAACCATAGGTAACAAAACGTCTTACGCCGGCTTTCTCAGCCAATTCCCTAAGTATCTCCACATAGGCATGATCTCCATTTACGATTGCAGCCCCCCCCGGCACCATACCTGAAAAAATCTCTCCCTTCGCCCGGGCTATACCCTCCATGTTCT
>DROE01000060.1 GCA_011322005.1 Devosia sp. | reverse complement strand
TTTGAATTCTCCCCCGCCCTTGAAGATATTCACATGAATATTGAAGCGCGGCTTGCCGACAATATCGGGGAGGCCGCCGGACGCCTGCACACCGCCCGCTCGCGCAACGACCAGGTGGCAACCGATTTCCGCCTTTATGTGCGCGATGCCATCGACACTCTCGTTGAACAGATAAATGCTCTGCAAAAGGCGCTGGTGGCCCGTGCCGGGGAAGAAGCGGCAACCATCATGCCCGGCTTTACCCATCTGCAAGGCGCCCAGCCGGTGACCCTTGGCCATCACCTGCTGGCCTATGTGGAAATGCTCTCGCGCGACTACCACCGGTTTCTTGATGCCCGGAGGCGGCTCAATATCTCCCCGCTGGGCGCGGCGGCACTGGCCGGAACAAGCTTCCCCATCGACAGGGAAATGACCGCAAAAGAACTGGGCTTTTCCCGCCCCGCGACCAATTCGCTCGATGCGGTGTCGGACCGGGATTTTGTCATTGAAACGCTGAACGCCGCCTCCATTTGCGCCATGCACCTGTCGCGCTTTGCCGAGGAACTGGTTATCTGGTCTTCGGCCCAGTTCGGTTTTGTTACCCTCTCGGACCGCTTTTCCACCGGATCTTCGATCATGCCCCAGAAGCGCAACCCCGATGCCGCCGAACTCATCCGCGCCAAAATCGGCCGGATTTTCGGGGCTCAAGTGGCCATGGTCATGGTGATGAAGGGCCTGCCCCTGACCTATTCCAAGGACATGCAGGAGGACAAGGAAGGGGCCTTTGACGCGCTTGACACGCTCTCACTTTCACTGGCCGCCATGACCGGCATGGTTGGTGACATGAGCTTTAACCGCAAGGCCATGCACAAGGCCGCAGGAAGTGGTTTTGCCACCGCCACCGACCTGGCCGACTGGCTGGTGCGCGAACTCAATATGCCGTTTCGCTCCGCCCACCATGTCACCGGCGAACTTGTGGCACTGGCCGAGAAAAAGGGCTGCGACCTGGACGGGTTGACGCTGGAGGAACTCAAGAGTATCGAGCCCCAAATCAACGCAAAAGTGTTTGATGTGCTCAGCGTGGAAAAGTCCGTCGCCAGTCGCACCAGTTACGGTGGAACCGCCCCGGCAAACGTGCATGCACAGGTTAAACGCTGGCAGGACATTCTGGCGCAATAAAGTTCTTTGGGGGCAAAAAATTGGTCCATCATTTTCAGTATAAAGGCGGCATTCTGCATGCCGAGGATGTCCCCCTGTTCAAGTTGGCGCAGGAATTTGGCACGCCGTTTTATTGTTATTCCGCCGCCACCCTGCGCCGCCACATCCGGGTGATGCGCGAAGCGTTTCAAGACATCGACACTCTTGTCGCCTATGCCATGAAAGCCAATTCCAACCAGGCGGTGCTTACCCTTCTGGCAAAGGAGGGCGCAGGTGCTGACGTGGTCTCAATGGGAGAACTGGAACGGGCCATTGCCGCCGGAATCCCCCCCGAAAAAATCGTTTTTTCCGGGGTCGCCAAAACCGAAGGCGAAATGCGCCGGGGGCTGGAACTGGGCATCCTTTGCTTCAACATCGAAAGTGAGCCCGAACTTGAACGGCTCAACAGGGTGGCAAAATCCATGGGGCTGGTCGCCCCGGTGTCGGTGCGCATCAACCCCAATGTCGACGCCAAAACCCATGCCAAGATTTCCACCGGCAAGGCCGAGGACAAATTCGGCATCCCCTATGAACGGGCGAATGACATCTATGCAAGGATTGC
>DROE01000059.1 GCA_011322005.1 Devosia sp. | reverse complement strand
TCGGTGCCTGCAAGCATGGAGCCAACCATGGCGCAGGAAGCTCCGCCCGCCAATGCTTTAGCCAAATCTCCTGAGAACTTGATTCCGCCATCGGCAATGAGCGGAATACCATCCCTGTCGGCTTCTTCGGCGCAGGCCATGATTGCGGCGAGTTGGGGCACCCCGACGCCGGCAACAATACGGGTGGTGCAGATGGAACCGGGCCCGATGCCGACCTTGATGGCGTCGGCTCCGGCGCCAATCAGCGCTCGGGTGGCCTCTGCGGTGGCTACATTTCCAGCAACAATGCGGGTGGAGTTGGATTGTTTCTTGATTTTGGCGACCGCGTCCGAGACGTGCACCGAGTGGCCGTGGGCGGTATCGACAACCAGCAAATCCACCCCGGCGTCAATCAGGGCCATGGAGCGCTCAAAGCCCCTGTCTCCCACGGTTGAAGCGGCGGCGACACGCAAGCGCCCCTGTTCGTCCTTGATGGCGTCGGGGTGAGTGGTGGCCTTTTCCATGTCCTTTACGGTGATGAGCCCGATGCAATGGCCTTGCTCATCAACCACCAGCAGCTTTTCAATCCGGTGAGCGTGAAGCAGGCGCTTGGCATCGTCCTGGGAAACCCCCTCCTTAACCGTGATGAGGTTTTCGTGGGTCATAAGTTCGGAAACCGGCTGGGCGGGGTTGGAGGCAAAACGCACATCGCGGTTGGTGAGCATGCCGACGAGAATGCCTTTAGCGCGGCCGCCGGTGCCGCCATTGTCAACAACGGGGATGCCGGAAATCTTGTGTTTCTCCATCAGGGTATGGGCATCGGCGAGCGTTGCATCGGGTCCGATGGTGATGGGGTTGACCACCATGCCGCTCTCAAAACTCTTGACCTGGCGCACGTGCTTGGCCTGTTCCTCGGGGGAAAGATTGCGGTGAATAACCCCTAGCCCGCCGGCCTGGGCCATGGCAATGGCCATATTGGCTTCGGTGACCGTATCCATGGCGGAAGAGAGGATGGGCAGATTGAGCGCAATGTCCTTGGTAACAAACGAACGGATATCGACATCAGTGGGCAGCACGTCTGAAGCTGCGGGCTGGAGCAGAACATCATCGAAGGTGAGCGCTGCATCGCCGGTAATTGAGGAAATAATATGCGCCAAGGCCTAGCCCTCCATCGACTCTGAACCGTGCCAGAAACTGCGGAATACAGCCAGTGCGGGGGAGAATCGCTTGTTGGCTGAGTTGGCACGGGTCACTATCATGCAGGTTGTGTTTTGGCTAGACTGCGGTTCTGATGGTGGCAAAACCACGGTCCGGGTGTTTTCACGGTCGCGTTATCGAACCGAAAAACCGGTTCCCACCCGCGGCTCGAGCCCGAGGAAATGCTTTTTTTTCCGACAACGCTCCAGGTGCAAACAGGGCGGGTTGATGCGGGGTCCTGAGGATGCGCCTGCTCAGCTTTCAGAGGCCTTTTCCCTTAAATCCTTTAGCCACTAGATAAGTTTCAGCGGAATCCTTGCGGCTGGCCGGGGGTTTAGCGTGAAAGGTGGACTTGAATTTTTGTTTGAGCAGGGCAAGCAACTCTTGCTCGGTTCCACCCTGAAAGACCTTGGCCACAAAAGTTCCGCCGGGGGCGAGTACATCCAGCGCAAAATCCGCAGCCATCTCTACCAGAGCCACAATGCGCAAATGATCCGTTGGCTTGTGGCCGGTTGTCGGTGCGGCCATGTCGGAGAGAACAAGGTCTGCCCTATGGCCAGCCAACGCCTCAATCAGCAGGTCGGGGGCATCGTCTTGGGTGAAATCCTTTTGCAGAATGATACAGCCGGGAACCGGCGATGTTTCGAGATAGTCAATACCAACTATTTTCGGGTTGACATCGGTCGACCTGGTTGCTCTGGCAGCGACCTGGAGCCAGCCACCGGGCGCGCAACCCAAGTCGACAACACGCATCCCCGGTTTGAGCAGTTTGTGCTTTTCGTCAAGTTCGATCAGCTTGAAAGCGGCCCGGGATTTGTAACCCTGCTCTCTTGCCCTTGCGACGTAGGGGTCGTTGAGCTGGCGCTGCAGCCAGCGGGTTGAAGCCGGTTTGCGGCGGGCAGAGGTTTTTACACGCACCTTGAGCTGACGCGCGCCGGAACCTGTTGGTCTTGGAGGCTTAGCCAATTGCTCCGCCCCCTTTTAGCGCTTTGTTGGGAACCTGTTTTTTGCGAGCGGCTTGCACACGATGTTCGTCCATGAGTGAAATCAGTATTCCCTCACGCAGGCCACGATCCGCGACACGCACGCGACCGGCGGGCCATTCGCGCCTGATCGCCTCAAAGATGGCGCAGCCCGGAATGACCAGGTCGGCACGATCGCGCCCGATGCAGGCATTGGCCATGCGCCGCTCATAGGGCATATTGAGCAACACCCGCATGGTATCGGTGATCTGTTCTTCGTGCATCCATAGCCCGTCGACCTTGGAACGCTCATAACGCTCAAGCCCCAGATGCAGTCCGGCAAGGGTTGTGACCGTGCCCGAGGTGCCTATGAGGTGTACGGGATGATCCGCAATCATCTGCTTGAGCTTGTTGCGCCCCCTGAAATGTCGCAGATGAGACGACACGTAATCAACCATATCGCCGAAGGATTGGGGAGTGACATCCACGCCGCCAAATTTTTCGGCAATGGTGACCACACCAACGGGCAAAGACTGCCAGGAACGGATGGAAGAGGGCATTTTTCCACGCCGCTTCGGCCGGCCACCGCGAAAATCAAGCCAGGCCAATTCGGACGAACCGCCCCCGATGTCGAACAACAGTGCGCCCAGCGCCGTTTCTTCCACCAGGTCGGCGCATCCGGTGACCGCAAGAGAGGCCTCGGTCTGACGATCTATAACTTCAAGGTCCAGGCCCAGTTCACTTTTGATGCGGGCGAGAAACTCAGGAGCATTGTCGGCAGCGCGACAGGCTTCTGTTGCAATCAGGCGGGTGTGGGCGGGAGCATGATGTGTAAGCTTGTTGTTGCACTGCCTGAGGGCATCGATTGTGCGCTGCATGGCCGCATCATCAAGGCGACCGGTTGTGCTCAACCCCTCGCCCAGCCTGACTATACGCGAAAACCCGTCGATAACCCGGTAGCCTCGCTCATGGGCGCGCACGATCAACAGTCGGCAATTGTTGGTTCCAAGATCAAGGGCCGCATAAAGCGGAGCCCGGCGCTTTGCGCCGGACGGCTGTTGTCCGCTGGGTGTCCGCCGCTTCGCCTTGTGGCGATCAGTCGCAGCACTCCAGTTCACGGGGCGCTTTGACCTGGCACCGGGAGTGGAACGGTCCCGATGCGGAATCTGCGTCTTGCCCGAAGGGGGGGGCGCAGTGGCGGACCGAAATTCATCGGTCACATTACCTCTCTTGGCTCCCCGGTCGTCACGTCAACGCAAACAGGTGGTCAGCCGATGCGAAGTTGCGCCCAAGGAAGCGCTACTCATTATTGGGATCGAGACTAGAGCAAGAGAACCGATTAGGCAAACGGGGGCGCAGTGACCGGCATCAATGTGCAGTGCGAGCAAAGTTGATGCTCAGAACGTCCCTTGATCGCAGACTGGAATGTGCTACATAGTTGCTTCCAGATGTTGCTGTTGGACAGCCCTTTGGGGAATAGGTTAACGGTAGACCCACGGACTCTGACTCCGTTAGTCCTGGTTCGAATCCAGGTTCCCCAGCCAAGCACCCGGTCTTTCTTGCTTTGCTGACAGTTTGTTGGATTTTGTAGCGGTGTTTCAAACGGTTGGCTGCTGCCTGTGGAGCTAAAGACAGATATGGGCTGGCCGGATTTATTGTAGGTGCACAGACCCGCTGTGATAGTGCCTGGAAAAGTGCGGTTGAGCAGGCGCCCGGCAGGATCAAAATATCAATGGACGGGCGTGGGCGTTATCTCGATAACATCTTTATCGAGCGCCTCTGGCGATCTCTGAAACAGGAGGCCGTCTATCTGCACGAGCTGAGAGACGGATTTATAGCCAAACGGGTGATTGGGAAATGGATCACATTCTACAACACGGATCGCCCCACACGGCCCTTGATAAACGAACCCCTGACGAGGCATACTTCGGTAGTGATGAAAAAAAAGCGACGCGATAATCAAACTGAATATACCTCAACTCAGCCGCAAACCTGTTCACAAAAACAGGCCCACTTCATCTCAAGATAATTTCCACTGCGAACATCTCGGATGTATGGTCGCCGTTGGCCAGGGAGGGGATTATCGGGATTGCCTGGCATCGAACGAACACGGTCATGCGGGTTTCTGGGCTTATCCAAACCTTTCCATCACCAGTTTCGCTCGGCTGCTCAATCCAATCATCAGGCATACCATCTGGTTTTTCAACTTCCCCCTGTGCCGGCTGACCTTCAACACCCTCGCCGCCATCGCTCCCCTCTGCCGCAAGGACAGTGCCGAAGCTGCCCTGCGCGGGGGCTGGAGTTTTGCTCCACCTCTACCGCATTCACCATCCCCAAAAAGCACCGGCGGCGCGAAGCAGCCGCCGGTTGTTGTACATTCGGATGAAGCTGGTATGCCGGGCTATTCGCCAAAGCCGTAGGTATCGACCACGTAGTCCAGATCCTTGTCGCCGCGCCCGGAAAGGTTGAGCAGGATATTTTTGCCCGGATGGTTTTTGGCTTCACGCATGGCCCAGGCCACCGCGTGGGCGCTTTCAAGGGCCGGAATGATGCCCTCAAGCCGTGAGAGCTCATAAAATGCCTTCAGGGCTTCCTTGTCCGAGGCGCTTGTGTAGGTAACCCGCCCGGTTTTATGCAGGTGGGCGTGTTCGGGGCCGACGCCGGGGTAGTCCAGCCCCGAAGCGATGGTGTTGACCGGAGCGGGATTTCCCTCAGCATCCTTCAGCACCAGGGTGCGAAAGGCATGAATGTCTCCGTCTTCACCAAAAGTGATGGTTGCGGCGTGGTCGCCAAGATTGCTTGATGTTCCCAAAGGTTCAACCCCGTAAAGGGCAACATCCTCATCGTCGATAAACCCGGCAAAAAGGCCCATGGCGTTGGAGCCGCCACCCACGCAGGCCGCTACCATGTCCGGCTTGCCGCCGGTCATCTCTTCAAACTGCTCGCGCGCCTCCTCGCCAACAACGGCCTGGAAATTGCGCACCATTTTTGGGAACGGATGAGGCCCGACAACACTGCCGATACCAAACATGGCGGTATCAGCCTGACCGATATAACTGCCAAATGCGCTATCCACGGCTTCCTTGAGGGTTTTCGCCCCCTCTCCCACCGGAACGACGGTTGCGCCAAGCAGTTTCATGCGCACAACATTGGGATGTTCCTTTTTGATGTCCACCTCGCCCATGTGAATCTCGCACTCCATGCCGAAATAGGCGGCAGCCGTGGCCAGCGCCACGCCATGCTGGCCGGCACCGGTTTCAGCAATCAGCTTGGTCTTGCCCATATGCTTGGCAAGCAGAGCTTCGGCCATGCAATGGTTGAGCTTGTGGGCACCCGTATGATTGAGGTCTTCGCGTTTGCCGTAAATCTGTGCGCCGCCGGCTTCTTCGGAAAGGCGGCGAAAGTGGGAGATCGGAGTCGGGCGACCCTGAAAATGTTTGCGGATATATTTCAGCTCATCAAGAAATTCCGGTGACCGGGAAACCTTTTCATAGGCCTCGGTGAGTTCCTTGAAATGAGGGATCAGGGGCGGGGGAAGCATCGCACCTCCATATTCGCCAAAGAATCCTTCGCTGTCAGGTGTAAAATTAAGATAGGAAGTCATGGGATTGCCTGTACACTCACTGCTCTTGTTGAAGTTACCGGCCAAGCTTGGCGCACAAAGCCGGTTGATTGCAAGAGACATGAGACAAGATTTGCAAGCGGGAGGCCTTTCTCAGGTGCTGCTGAGGCGGTTCCTAGTTTCCTCAAGTGTGGGCATTGCGGGGGCGGTGCCGGACCGGGTAACAGAAATTCCGGCGGCGGCGTTGGCAAAATGCACAGCCTTTGTTGCGTCCATCCCCCGCGCCAGAGCGGCGGCAAAATTGCCATTGAAGGCGTCCCCGGCCCCGGTGGTATCAATAACCCTGGCAACGCTGATGGCGGGTATCAACTCAGATGTATGCCGGTTGTGGAACAGGGCACCCGCCTCTCCCAGTGTGATGAGGGCGGTGCCAACGCCCCTGTCGAGCAGGGCGTCTCCGGCGCTCCTTGCATCATCAATGTTTGAAACTTCCATGCCCGCAAGGGCCGCGGCCTCGGTTTCGTTGGGGGTGATATAATCGCAGAGCGAATAGATCTCGTCGGGGAAGTCTTCGGCCGGGGCCGGATTGAAGACGGTGATTGTATTTGAGGCCCGTGCGATCTGAAGCCCGCGCAATGCAGCTTCAACCGGCTGTTCAAGCTGGGTGACGAACACCTTGGCCTGCTGGATTATCCGGGTGTTGTCCTCAACAGTTTGTGCGGTGATTTTTGCAGCAGCACCGGGCACAACGATGATGGCATTGTCCCCGGTCTGGTCGTTAACGAAAATAAAGGCCGCGCCGGTGGGATCGTTCTGGCTTTGAGACACGCGGGTAACCACACCCTCCCGGGCCCAGGTGGCAAGGGCCAACTCGCCGAAATCATCCTTTCCCAGTCTGGAGATGAAGGCGGTTTTAGCGCCCCCCCGGGCTGAGGCGACGGCCTGATTGGCCCCCTTCCCGCCCGGTCCCATTGCAAAGTCGGAACCGGAGATGGTTTCACCGACCAGCGGCAATCTGCGGGCACTGAATGCGAGGTCAGCAACAAAGATGCCAAGAATTACCACGTCGCACTTTTGTTCGGTTTCACTCATCGCGCAGGTTTCTCCCTATTGATCTTTGGGGGCAATAACGCCCTTCTTGAAGATGAAACATCCGTAAAAGCGGGGCTCAGAGGCCACAACAACGCAATAGGCCTTTTTGGCACGTTCATAAAAGGCAAAACGTTCGATGGACTTCATGGGCCAGGACTTGCCTTCCGCCGCGTCGATTTCAGCCTGTACCTCCAACTGGACGGGTGGAATCTCGTCAGGCGCACCGACAACTTCCATGCGCTGGGCCGCATCATCAACAAAGGTATCGAGCGGCATGACCGACAGGATGGCTCTGGCGGCGCGGGGCGCACCGACCCCTTCCAGGCGTATCAGTTTTCCTGTCGCTGTCTGGCGGGCGACGGAATCGGCGGGAAAATTGGCGTCGCAAAGAACAATTTCGTCGCCATGACCCAT
>DROE01000058.1 GCA_011322005.1 Devosia sp. | reverse complement strand
CCTTTGTTGATGTGAGTCGCAGCGCCAACTATGAGCGGGTCCTCAAGGAGCGCAACGAGGCATTGGTTGCTGCCGATCACCTCAAGGATGCATTTGTGCAAAATGTGAGTTATGAATTGCGCTCGCCCCTGACCAACATTATCGGATTTGCCGACCTCTTGGCCTCAGACAGTTTTGGTCCCCTTACGGAACAGCAGCGTGCCTACACAGACTATATACGCGCCTCAAGCGCTGCCCTTGGCATACTTATTGATAATATTCTTGACCTTACCCATGTGGATGCCGGAATTGCCAAACTTGACCTGCAACCCCTTGATATCATGGAGCTTATCGAAAAAGCAAAGACCGGTCTTGGCGCAACTCTGGCAGGTGTCGGCGGGGAGGAGCCCATTAATCTTCAACTCGATGTACCCGACGATCTTCCCATGTTCGTTGCGGATGGCGGCCGGATTGTGCAGATTTTTTATAACTTGCTTTCCAACGCGGCCAACTTCTCCCAGCCCGGGGCCGTTGTTCGCCTGAGCGTGGAACCGCGCGGGGACTGGTTCCGTTTTATTGTCGAGGACGAGGGAGTGGGTGTGCCCGGAAATATGACCGAGGACATGTTCAAGCGCTTTGAAGGCAAATCGGTTGCGGGTCGCCAGCGTGGGGCGGGACTTGGTCTCACCATCGTCAAGGCCTTTGTGCAGCTGCATGGGGGAACGGTATCCATGCAGAAACGCGAACCAAGGGGCACGCGGGTTATTGTCAACCTGCCCGCAATCACCACGCTGAACAGCGCCAAGACAGCAGAGTGACAATGTCTGATGTAACGGTTGGGGTTTTTACAGCCAATGAAGAACAGACCATAGAACTCGGCAGGGCGATTGGCGGCCTGGTTCGAAAAGGTGATATGATCCTGCTCAACGGTGGCCTTGGTTCCGGTAAGAGCGTTCTGGCAAGGGCGATTATCAGAAGGATTCTCAGCCAGCCCCAACTGGAAATTCCTTCCCCCAGTTTCCCGCTTGTCTTGCCCTACAAGGGAGAGGGGGAAAAGGCAGACTGGTCGATTCTGCATGCGGACATCTTTCGGTTCGAAAGGCAGGAAGAACTGGAGGAACTAGGCCTTTTTGACAGTCCTGAAACGGTGGTTCTTGTGGAATGGGCTGAACGGGTCCCGGCACTGGAGAAAATGGCTCACCTGATAATTTCCCTGAACATTCCAGCCTCCGGGCAGGGGCGTCTCATTGAGGTCGCTTCATCAGCCGATCGTGAGGAACTGGCCCAACTCGGTGCCCGGTTTCCGGTTGCGCCATGAGGGAAAATGTTTTTTCCATCCCCCCCCATGCCCGCTTTCTGCCCACGCTGGTGAACGGGGTGCTTGAAGGGCCTCTGCTGGGCGACTGGTCCCGCTCCGACCCGTTCTGGCTGACAGATGTCACCATATTCCTGCCCACAAGGCGCGCCCGTCTGGCACTCGCGCAGGCCTTTGCCGACGCTCTGGGGGGTGGTGCCATGCTGCCCGATATTCGCACTTTTGGCGGCGATGAAACAGAAGAAGAATCATTTCTTGACGTTGAAGAAGTCGCCTCAACTCCGACACCCGTGCCTCGGATAGTGCGGCGGTTCTTGCTCAGCGAACTGGTGGAAAAGTGGCTCAGCGCACAGCCAGCAAGCATTGAGCAAGATGGGCTTGCCAACCCGGCCCATGTGCTCAGCATGGCGGATTCTCTGGCGCGCCTGATCGATGATTTCCAGATTGAGGGCGTCGAGGCAACAGCAATCTGCTCGGTGGTGCCCGATGAACTGGCGGGTCGGTGGCAGCAGACACTGCAGTTTCTCGAAATTGCTCTTGCCGCCTGGCCCGATATTCTTGCCCAGCGCGGCGAGATAGACGGCGCAACCCTGCGCAACCTCAGGCTGGGGCGGCAGGAAAAGACCCTTGAACAGCGTTTTTGCGACCGGCCGGTTGTTGCTGCGGGGTCCACCGGCTCGGTTCCTGCGACGGCGCGGCTGCTCAGGGCCATTACCCTTCTGCCGCGCGGAGTGCTGGTGTTGCCCGGCCTCGACACCACAATGCCTCAGCGGATTTTTGATGCCCTTCTTGATCAGGACACCAACCCCCACGGGCACCCCCAATATGGTCTGGCGCAATTGTTGAACAAGCTGGAACGTCTACCCCAAGGCGTGCCCGAGCTGACATCATCTTCCACAGATACCCGAACTCTAGTTATCCGCAATGCGCTGGCGCTGGCCGGGGAAACCAGAAACTGGAGCGCCGCGCGAAGCGCCTTTGACAGGATTGACCTGGAACAGGCGCTCAGCGGCGTTACCATGGTTTCAGCGCCCACCGAACAGGCCGAGGCCCGAGCTGTTGCACTGGCGGCGCGTGATATGCTGGCGCAAAATAGGACCGTCGGCATTGTTACTCCCGATCGCAATCTGGCCCGGCGCATCGCCGCCGAGTTGCGGCGCTTTGAGATCGAGGTTGACGATGCCGCTGGCACCCCTCTTTTCCAGTCCCGCGCCGGGCGGCTGGCGCGCCTGATCCTGTCACTGGCCGTACGCAGGTTTGCCCCCGTTGATCTGATGGCTTTGCTGCGCAATCGCTATGTGACTTTGGGCAGGTCTCGGGCGCAGATTGCTCGCATTTCGGACCTTATGGAATTTGCTTTGCTGCGCGGGCAGCGTCCCGCGCCCGGTCTTGCCGGTTTGAGGGTGCTGCTAGAGCAGAACCTGCAAAACAAATTGCCCCATGCGCCAATAAAACTGAATACCCGGGAGGGCGGGGAGATAAGGGAACTGCTTGACCGGATTGGTGAGGCGCTCGACTCTGTTCTGTCGCTGCTTGAAATGGAGAATTTTACTTCCGGCCAACTGGCCGGGGCGCTTACGACCTGCATTCCCCGGATTTCAGCATCACCCGGAGACAGTTCTCCCCTCCATCTGCCCGGAATCGAAGAAATGCAAGGCTGGGCGCAGGAACTGGCCCAGACCCAGCCGCCAGGCCCGGCGCTATCTCCTCGCACAGCTTTGGGCGCGCTGGAGGCCCTGATGGCAGGACAAAGCGTGCGCGCCCGCACAACCGCTCACCCCGGCATATCCATCTGGGGGCGGCTCGAAGCGCGTCTGCAATCGGCGGACCTGATGATTGCCTGTGGCCTGAACGAGGGGGTGTGGCCCGAGGTTGCCGACCCCGGCCCCTGGCTGAGCCGGGGCATGCGCATGGGCGTCGGCCTTGATCCCCCCGAGCGCCAGCACGGCCTGGCCGCCCACGACTTTGAAATGGCGCTGGGTGGGAAAAATGTTGTGCTCGCCTGGTCTGAGCGCATCGGAACCGGCCCGGCAACCCCTTCACGACTGGTGCAGCGCCTGAGCGCTTTTGTCGGGGAAGAGTACGCCGGCGCCATGCGGATGCGCGGCGAAAAATGGTTGCAGATCGGCCGCCGCCTTGATGAGGCGGGGCCACCGCGCCCCGCTGCGCGGCCCCAGCCACGGCCACCGGCACATCTGCGGCCAAGAAGACTTTCGATCACCGAAGTTGAAACCCTGTTTCGCTCTCCTTTCGATCTGTATGCAAAACATGTGCTCAAGCTTCGGCCCATCGACCCCTTGGGTGAAGAACTGGGCGTACGCGAACGCGGCTCCTTCATCCATGATATTTTCGAGCAGTTTGTCGTCAACAACCATGACCCCTTGGATAAAGATGCCCAGTTGCACCTTGATGAGTTGGCAGCAAAAGCATTTTCCGTACTGGATGAATTTCCCGACCGGCGCGACATCTGGCTGCGCCGCTTCCGGGCGGCTTCTGAGGGATATTTGAGCTTCGAGCGCGCCCGGGCCACAGAGGTTGAAAAACGTTTTGCCGAAAAGAATTTGCTGTGGAGCTTCCCGGTTGAGGGCGAGAGGATAAGCCTGACCGGCCGCGCCGACCGCATCGACCTGCTCAAGGCGGGAGGTTTTGAAATCATCGATTTCAAGACCGGCTCCCTACCCACCCCAAAAGAAATGCGCTCCTTTCTGGCGCCCCAGCTATTGCTCGAAGCACTGATTGTGCGCGAAGCGGGGTTTGAGGGGAACGAGCCAGCCCCGGCCCGGGCGCTGACCTATATCAAGATCGGGGCCGGTCCCAAGGCCTTCGAGTTGACGCCCTTTGCTCTGGAAAAGGGATGCGAACTTCAAGAGGCGGTTGATGAACTCCACCGGCGTTTTTCAGCCCATGTGTCCGCCCTCCTGCTGCGGGACAATCTGGAGATGGCCCCCCGCCTGATGCCCAAAGCCAACCAGAACTTTGCCGGCCCTTACGACCATCTGGCGCGCGCCGACGAATGGACCGAGATTGACGGCGCGGAGGCAGAACTTTGAACGAGCGTGCCGCACAGCCAACCGCCGACACCGTATCCAAGCAGGCAGCGGCCGGACATCCCGAACATTCGGTCTGGGTTTCGGCCAATGCCGGTTCGGGCAAGACCCATATTCTGACCGAGCGCGTTTTGCGCCTGCTGCTTGCCGGTGTGCCTCCGCAAAACATTCTGTGCCTCACCTATACCAAGGCGGCGGCGGCGGAAATGCAGCGGCGCGTTGCCGACAGGCTGGGCGCCTGGGCCCTGCGAGATGATGCCCATCTTGCCAATGATCTGAAGAACATCTCCGCCCAGACTCCCTCTGAGGAAAAACTGGCTCTGGCACGCACCCTGTTTGCCAGCGCGCTTGAAACCCCCGGCGGGCTGAAAATCAACACCATTCACGCCTTTTGCGAAGCGGCGCTGCATCGCTTTCCCATAGAGGCCGGCGTGCCGGTTGACTTCAACGTTATCGAAGAGGCGGAGCAGGTTGAAATGGTGCGGGCGGCCCGTGACGCGGTGCTTGCTGAAGGCCTTTCAGGAGACAGCCATGTGGCCGACGCGGTGGCGACCCTGTTCACCCTGATGAGCGACAAGCAAATCGAGGATGCCGTGAACGGCGCCCTTGGGGCGGGTCGCGAACTCAAACAGGCGCTTGCCGACCCGGTTGGGGCCAGGGCCAATTTGCTACAGCTTCTTGGTTTGCAAAAACCGATCACCAGCACGCAGGTTTTGAACGATGCTGAAAACAGCACTTTGTTCTCCCGGCAACTGAGCGACCGGGTTTTTGAACTGACACCGCCAAAAAAGGATGGTAGCCGCTTCGAAGACAAACTGGCGCGCCTCAGCTGGCCGCAGCCCGGTTTTGCAAACCTGTGCGCTGCTTTTCTAACTCAAAAAGGTGCTGTGCCAAAAGGCGGCTTTCCCAAAAAAATCATTCAGGAGCAGGACCCCGAACTGGCCGAGGCCATGCAGGCAGAAGCGGAACGGCTGGCTGAGGCCATGGCCCTTCTGACCAAAGCACAGCTTGTGGAACGCTCCGACGCACTGCTCGATGTCATGGGCGCAATCCACAGGCGTTACAGGGACGAAAAGCAGCGCACCGGGCGGCTGGATTTTGCTGACCTGATTGACCGGTTCGAAACGCTGTTGGCGGTCAGGGACAACGCCCCCTGGGTGCGCTACAAGCTCGACAGTGCCATTACCCACATTCTGGTTGACGAAAGCCAGGACACAAATCCGGGCCAGTGGAGCGTGGTCAAACTGCTGGTTGACGATTTTTTTGACGGGGACAGCGCCGTGGAGCGCCCCCGCACCCTGTTTGCGGTCGGCGACGAAAAACAGTCCATCTATTCCTTTCAGGGAGCCGACCCCGCTTTGTTTGGCGAGACGGGAAGCGAGTTGGGTCTTCGCGCCATGAGCGCGGGCGAACCCTGGGCCGATATTCGTTTTCGCGCCAGCTTTCGCACCCTTGAAAGCATTCTTGAGGGGGTCGATCTGGTCTGCGCCCGTCCCGATATTCGAGAAGCTCTGCTCTCTGATGATGAACCTGTTCTTCACGAAAGCGCCCGGGTCGACAAGGGTGGTATGATTACCCTGTGGCCTCCGGTCGAGACGGAAGAAATCGGGGAAAAGTCTGCCGACTGGCCCCTCGTCCCCGAAAACGGAGTAAAATCCGCGCCGCGTCTGCTGGCCGAGCGCATCGCGGCGCAGATAAAATGCTGGCTGGACGAAAAAAGACCGCTGGCGGCGCGCGGACGGGCAGTCCGGGCCGATGATATTCTCATTCTTGTGCAGTCACGAGGCCCCGCATTCAAGGAGATAATCCGGGCGCTCAAACAGGCGGGCCTGCCAACGCCGGGTGCCGACCGCCTTCCGGTCACAGACCATATCGTGGTGCGCGATCTTCTAGTGCTCGGTGACGTTCTGCTCAGTCCCAACGACGACCTGGCGCTGGCGACCCTGTTGCGCTCGCCCCTGTTCGGGCTCAGCGAGGACCAACTGGAGTTATTGTGTATCGAACGCGGAAAAGAAAGCCTGTGGCGCACCCTTGCTGCCCGGGTCGATGAGTTCGATTGGGCGGCAACTGCACTTGAGCGCCTGCAGGGCTGGCGACAAAAGCTCGATTTCGACCGTCCTTACGAGTTTTTTGCCTCGGTTCTGTTTGCTGATGGCGGCATGAAACAGTTCCATGCCCGCCTTGGGGAAGAAATCGACGATGTGGTGGGGGAGTTTCTCGATCTGGCCCTGGCCCACGAGCAAACAGAGCAGCCCTCGCTTCAGGGTTTTCTGGCCGCTTTGCGCCAGCGCGACATCTCCATAAAGCGCGATCTCTCCGAGAGCGCGCCCGGGGTGCGTGTGATGAGTGTGCACGGTGCCAAGGGGCTTGAAGCTCCCATTGTCATTCTGGCCGATGCAACTGCGACCGTGAGCAAAACCGGACCGACCTATGTCAAGGGCGACCCCACCCCGATGCTGGTTCATGCTTCGGCCGGTGCAGACCACACCACAGAAACAAAAGAATGCCTGCGCCAACCCGACCTGGACGCTCAGACTGCCGAATACTGGCGCAAGCTGTATGTGGCCATGACCAGGGCGGAGGATGAGCTTTATGTCACCGGTTTTCTGACCGGCAAGCGCTCGGTGCCGGAGCAGAGCTGGTATCAGGCCATCCATGGCGCCCTGTCAGAGAAAAGCTCGGAAGTCGGCATTGCCGCGGAGAAACAAAAGGGCCTGCGCTATCCGGAAATTATAGCGCCACCCAAAGAACCTGTGCGACCCAAGACCGTTCCCCTGGAGGAAGTTCCGGTCGATTCTCCCGACCCGGTTCCAGCACCACAGGCAATTGACACAGTGCGCCCCTCAAGCGTCACCAGCCATGAGTTTGATCCGGCAGATTTACTCGGCAACCGCGTTGAGCGCCTGAGCGGGGGCGGCGCAGAAACAGCCAAACGAGCCGGAAGCATGTTGCACCTGTTGTTGCAACACCTTGCCCCGATTGAGCAGAGCCGCCGCCAAGCAGTAGCAAAGCAGGCGCTGGCGCAATTGCTGCCAGAGCATGAACAGTTGCATAACAGTCTCGCCGACAAGGCCCTGAGCATTTTATCAGGGCCGGACCAGGAGCGCCTGTTTGGTTCCAATTCGCGGGCCGAACTGCCCCTGTTCGTTCATGCCATGCGAGGAGGCAAGCCGGTGCGCATTATCGGGCGCATCGACAGGGTGGTTGTGAACGGCAATGAAGTGTTGTTGGTGGACTTCAAATCTGACGCCGGGCCTGCAACTTCGCCGGACAAGGTGCGCAGACCCTATCTCGTTCAGTTGGGACTTTATTTGCGCTCCTGTGAGAGCCTGTTTCCAGACAAAGAAGTCAGCGCTGCAATCTATTGGACAAGCAATGAGAAACTGATGCCTCTGCCCAAAAAACTGCTGGTTGACGCAGTGCCCGATTTCACTTTCCCACGAACGCCTTGAAATCAGATACGACTCTTTCTAATTATATGTATAACAGTATTTGCTAATGTTCATATCGAAAGGCCTGGAACCTATGACCCAAAAAGTATCCGACGCTGATTTCACCAAGGAAGTCCTTAACTCCAAAACCCCAGTTCTGGTTGATTTCTGGGCCGAATGGTGCGGCCCCTGCAAGGCTATCGCCCCCGTTCTAGAGGAACTCTCCAGCGAACTGGCCGGGAAGGTGAAAATTGCCAAGCTCAACATTGACGAAAATCCAAGTACAACCATAAAATACGGTGTACGCTCCATCCCCACCATGATTCTGTTCAAGAACGGGGAGCCCGCTGACATGAAGGTCGGTGCCGGCACACCAAAGGCCGCCCTTTCCAGCTGGCTTGAAGGCCACGCGGCTTAAGGCCGAAAAAATATCATTCGATTGTCGCCGCTGAGCTAAAATATTAGCTCGGCGGCGTTTTGTTCTGCGCCAGAAACTGACCCGCCAGATGCAGGCTGCCGCAAAGGACTATGCGTGCATTTGGCGTTTCCGCCGCCTCCGCCAGAGCAGCTTCAAAACTGGCTTTGGCCCTTGATTCAAAGCCCAGACCTCGCGCCAGTTGCGCCAGTTCGGAAGGCCCCCACGCCGACCTCTCCCCTTCAATGGGCACGGTGATGATTCTTGTTGCCACTCCCTTGAAAACCGAAAGGAACCCGGACGCATCCTTGTTGGAATAGGTGCCAAAAATCAGCACCAGCGGGCGCTTGTTTGCCTGCGGCATCGCTGCAAGCGCTGCGGCCGCCGCTTCGCCTCCGGCAACATTATGCCCCCCGTCAAGCCAGAGCTCACAGCCTGAGGGAACAAGTTGGTGCAAGGCCCCTTCAGTGACTTTCATCAGCCTGCCCGGCCAACTGACCATTTTCAGGCCCTCAGCAATCTGGGCGTCACTGACTGGCAGTTTGAAATAGCGCACAGCGGCGATGGCAAGCCCGGCGTTTTTGACCTGGAAGGTGCCTGCAAGGGCGGAGGGCGGCAGGTCCAGCAAACCCGTCTCATCCTGATAGATGAGCTTTCCATGCTGCTCAAAGGCCTCAAAATCCTGCCCCCAATATCTGGGGTGAACAGCAAGTTTCGTTGCCTCTTCTTTGATGGCGTCACGCGCCTCATTGTCCTGTTTGCCAATAACCGCCGGGGCGCCGCATTTGAGAATTCCCGCCTTTTCGCGGGCAATGGTCTTGAGGTCGTCCCCTAGATACTCCCTGTGGTCCATGGAAACCGGGGTAATGATGGTACCCAAGGGGCGGCCAACAACATTGGTTGCGTCAAACCGCCCTCCGAGGCCAACTTCGAGCAGCAGATAGTCGGCCCGGTTTTGTGCAAAAAGGTGAAACGCCGCGGCCGTGGTAATCTCGAAATAGGTGATGGGCAAATCACCGTTGAGTTTTTCGCACAACTCAAGCGCTTCGTTCAGCGCGGCGTCACTGACCAGTTTCCCCGCCAGCCGGATACGTTCGTTAAAGCGCACCAGATGGGGGGAGGTATAGACGTGAACCTTTTGTCCCGCCGCCTCAAGAAAGGCACGCAGATGGGCAATGGTTGAACCCTTGCCGTTGGTTCCAGCTACGTGAATTGTCGGGGGAATGCGATCCTGCGGCCGCCCCAGAGCTTCAAGCAGCCGCAAGATACGGTCCAGCTTCAGGTCAATCAGTTTATTGGGGTGCAGCCTCAGCAGGCGCTGCAGGATTCTATCGGTCTTGCTCACTCGGCGTGGGCGGCCTCGGGTGGCGCAATGAGCAAATCATCATCGCCGGGCACTTCGCTAGGCGCATCTTCCGCATCTGTCCCACTGCCCTTTTTGACGGGCTTGGACACAACTTGTTCGGACACGGGCTGCTTGGTAAGCAGGCCCACCAGCGAGCCGATAGTGTCGCGCAGATTATGGCGGTGCACCACCATGTCGAGCATGCCGTGCTCGTGCAGATATTTGGAGCGCTGAAAGCCTTCGGGAAGCTTTTCGCGGATGGTCTGTTCAATGACCCGCGCTCCGGCAAAGCCGATTTGCGCGCCCGGCTCGGCTATCTGGATGTCCCCGAGCATGGCGTACGAAGCGGTTACCCCCCCGGTGGTCGGATTGGTAAGCACCACGATATAGGGCAGATTTGCTTCGCGCAGGCGCTGCACGGCGACGGTCGTTCTGGGCATCTGCATCAGCGAGAGCACCCCCTCCTGCATGCGCGCGCCGCCTGATGCGGCGAACATGACAAAGGGCAGTTTGTTGGCCAGCGCCTGACCCATGGCGGTGATGATGGCCTCTCCCGCCGCCATGCCAAGCGAGCCGCCCATGAAGTCAAAATCCTGCACGCAGGCGACAATTTTGTGACCCAGCACATGGCCCTCACCAGCAAGCACCGCGTCCTGCATGCCCGTCTTGTTGCGATTGTCGCGCAGGCGGTCGGCATAGCGCTTGGTGTCGCGGAATTTCAGAGGGTCATGGGCAACCTCAGGCATGGGAATTTCTTCATAAACCCCGCCGTCAAAAAAGCTGGCCAGCCGGTCGCGGCCCTTGATGCGCATGTGATGACCCGAACCGGGAACCACCCACTGATTGGCTTCAAGGTCTTTATAAAACACCATCTCCCCGGATACGGGGCACTTGACCCAGAGGTTGTCCGGCGTTTCTTTTTTGTTCAGAAACGAACGGATTTTGGGGCGAACGACGTTGTTAATCCAGTTCATGGCCAGCCCTGCTTCGTGTGTTGGTCTGCTGTTCCGCCCGCCGGTTTTCCCGGTGGCTGTGCCTCATATAAGCACTTGCGGGCAACTTATCAGGTCAAACCCCTGTCCGCAAAGCCCTTATTCACTCCAATGGCTAACTGCGCGCGCGCGCAACGCCGCCCGCCAGCGCCCGTACCAGTTCATGAACTGCCCTAGAGCTTGCAGCGGTCGCCTTGTTTTTGTCGTCCAATGTTGCAACCAGTGCGTTGATGAGGGCGCTTCCCACTACAACCCCGTCGGCATCGCGCCCGATAAGCGCCGCGTCTTCAGCCGTTTTTATGCCAAACCCGACAGCAACCGGCAGGTCGGTGTGGGCTTTGATGGCCTTTACCGCTTCCCCGACCGCCCCATGGTTGGCAATCGCCCCCCCGGTTATCCCCTTCATCGAGACATAATAGACAAAGCCGGAGGTGTTTTGCAGGACCCTTGGCAGGCGTTTGGCATCGGTGGTCGGGGTGGTCAGGCGGATGAAATTCAGCCCCGCTTCAAGCGCGGGCAGGCACAATTCTTCGTCCTCCTCAGGCGGCAGGTCGACAACAATCAGCCCGTCAACACCGGCCTCACGCGCTTCGGCGACGAATTTGTTTGTGCCCCGCTGATAGATGGGATTGTAATAGCCCATCAGAATGACCGGGGTTTCAGTGTCATGGGAGCGAAAGCTTTTGACCATATCAAGGGTTTTTTGCAGGCTGTGGCCCGTTGCAAGCGCCCGGTGACCGGCCGCTTCCACGACCGGGCCATCGGCCATGGGGTCGGAAAACGGCATGCCAAGCTCGATCAGGTCAGCCCCCGCCCCCGGCAACCCGTCCATGATGGCCTGGGAGGTGACAAGGTCGGGGTCGCCAGCACTGATGAAGGTCACCAGAGCCGGACGCCCCGCTTCGGCGCATTTGGCAAAGCGGGCGGCGATACGTTGTTTGTTCATGTGGCAAATGTTCCCGCTAGCCTGGGCAAATTTACTTCGGGGATTTAGGGGCAGCGGATGGCAGGTGTCAACCAGAACCACTCAGTGGAACGGAATTGTCGGCCAAATTTACATCGGGATTTACGAAGTATTTGACCGGTTCTACATTGGAACCATGAGCAAGGATGCAAGAGATGAACGAGGATGATTTCGCGCGGCAGTTCGAGGACCTGTACCGCCTGATCTATGCGCGCGCTGTGCGCCGTATCAGGGACAAGCGGGCCCGGCTTTCGCCCGAGACGGTAGCGCTGCTTACCCACCTTTCGTTCGCTGGCCCGATGACGTTGACAGAAATTGCCAGACACACCGCACGGGCCCAGTCCACCGCCAGCGAAATGATAAATCACCTGGAGAAAAAGGGTCTTTTGGAACGCGACCAGGACCCCGATGACGGGCGCCGGACGCTCGTCTGGTTGTCCACGGAGGGCCGGGATGTACTGAGCTTGTCGCGAGCGGTTCTTGACACGAAGCGCATCACAACTGCAGCGGCAAGGATGAGCGCCACAGAAAGGGCTGAGCTTGCGGCGCTGTTTGAGAAATTGACAACAAGCCTGGCAAAAAAAGGAGACTGAAATGACCCAGAAATGTCAAAGCTGCGGCATGGCGATCGAAGGCGGAACCTACTGTAATCATTGCGT
>DROE01000057.1 GCA_011322005.1 Devosia sp. | reverse complement strand
GTCTGAATCATGTTGTGACAGAGATTGTCACAAAAAAAGCGCGCTGCGCAACCTCGCCTCGCATTTAGGAGCCGTCTGCCTGCGGCTTGAACGTGGCTACTCTTTGTCCGGTCCGGCCGGCTTGAAGGGCTCCATACCCATATTGGCCAGCGCATCGGCTCTTTCATTCAATTCATCTCCCGAATGCCCCTTGAGCCAGTGCCAGGTGATGTTGTGTCGTCCGGTGGCTTCATCCAATGCCTGCCAGAGTTCAACATTCTTGACCGGCTTTCTGGCCGAAGTTTTCCAGCCGTTGCGCTTCCAGTTGTGAATCCATCTGGTCAGACCGTCTTTGACATAGGTGCTGTCGGTATAAAGATCGACATCGCAGGGGCGGGTGAGGGAGTTGAGCGCTTCAATGGCGGCGGTGAGTTCCATGCGGTTGTTGGTGGTCAGTTTGGCCCCGCCCATCAGTTCTTTTTTTACCCCACTATATTGCAGGATGGCCCCCCAGCCGCCGGGGCCTGGATTGCCTGAACAGGCTCCGTCCGTATGAATTGTGACGCGTTCGGTCATGTTTTTCGCTCCAGCCACTGGTTGCGTGAGAGAATGAAAAACTTGCATATGGCCCCATCAATGTCCGGCTTGACTTCTGTTGCGTTCATGCCGATTGCCTCAAGAATTTTCAGCGACGCTGTGTTTTTGATAGCGGCCAGTCCGATAAAATGATCACGCGCTGTATTCTCGAATATCCAATCGCGTAGGCCGGTTGCTGCCTCCAGAGCAAAACCGTTTCCCCAATATTTGTGAAACAGTGCATAACCGAGTTCCGGCTCCCCCGTTGGCGGATATATGCCGAAACCGGCGCGGCCGACCAAGACGCCGTCAGACTTGCGCACGACCCGCAGCTTCCCGAGCCGGTAGGTGGCAAAGGTTCTGGACCAGTTGTCGATGCGCCGCTCTGCCTGCTCCCGGGTTTCAGGACTGCCATCAGCCGAGAGATAACGGGTGATTTCGGGGTCACTGTGCAGGGCATAGAGGTCGTCAACGTGCTCGGGCAGCCAGTTGGTCAGCCTCAGGCGCCTGGTTTCCAGTACGGTTTCTACGCTTGCATAATCAACACCCATGGAAAATTCTACGCCCTGAGCGGGCGGGGCAGGTTGAACGAGATATTTTCAGTTGCGGTTGTGCGGCTGGAAACCGAGATATCAAATCGCGTCGCGAACGCTTCAAGAATTTCGTCGACTAGTGTTTCCGGGGCCGACGCGCCCGCCGTGACGCCCAGACTTTTTATGCCGGAAAAAATGTTCCAGTCGATTTCATCGGCCCGTTGCACAAGCACGGAAATGGCGCACCCTGAGCGCTCCGCCACTTCCACCAGCCGCATGGAGTTGGATGAGTTGGGCGCACCCACCACTATCATTGCGTCCACCAGCGGGGCCACGTGTTTTACCGCCTCCTGTCGATTTGTGGTGGCATAGCAGATATCTTCTTTGGGCGTGCTCTTGATTTTCGGGAACCGCCTTTGCAGCACTTTGACTATCTCCGCTGTATCGTCCAGCGAGAGTGTGGTCTGGGTTACAAATGCCAGCGCTTCAGAATTTTCAGGCGCAAGCTTTTCCGCATCCTCTCTCGTTTCGACGAGTGCGATGGCTCCGGCGGGCAGTTGCCCCATTGTGCCCACGACTTCGGCGTGTCCACGATGACCTATGAGAATGATTTTGTTGCCCTCCGCGTGGAGTTTCTGAGCCTCCACATGCACTTTCGATACCAGTGGGCAGGTTGCATCAAGTACAAACAGATTCCGCAGTTTTGCCGCCAGCGGAACCGCCTTTGCCACGCCGTGCGCGGAAAAGACAACCGGGGAGTCGGTATGCGGGATTTCCTCGAGTTCCTCGACGAAGACCGCGCCCTTTTTGCGCAAACCATCAACAACATACTTGTTGTGAACAATTTCATGGCGCACATAGACCGGAGCGCCGTATTTTTCCAGCGCTGCCTCGACAATCTGAATGGCCCGGTCAACTCCGGCGCAGAACCCGCGCGGGGAACAAAGAATTATCTCCAGCTGGTTCATTTCACTCATCTTTGTGTGATGCTTTGCCCCCCCCGATAAGTCAAGACCTGTTGCAGAGCCTTCCAGTTCGGGCCAGTATGAAAAAAATCTTTTGAACGAGTGCCCCGGTGACCCCTGCCCAGCAAATGATCGTTATCGCGCCCGCCGACGGTCCGGCGCCATTGTCGGCGGAACAGCGCGACCTGCTGGTTGGCAAGGCCCGCTGGACGCGCACCGTCTATGATGCAGGCATCGCCACGATTCCCTCCATCTGCATTACCCGCGCGGCATGGGAGGCCCTGCAAGAAGAGCGAGGTTCTTCCGGTGAACGATTAAGAACCGCCTGGGTCGCAACGTTGTTCCGGCTGGTGCACAAGGGAGACCGTCCCCCCACACTTGTTGTGCGCACTTCCGCCGAGCGCCACAATGCCGGTTTGATGGCGGCGCGGATGGAAATTTCACCCCCGACCAATGAAGCGGAGGCCGTGGATGTTACCAAGCCGCTTGGCCGGGCAATAAAAGCGGCGTTTGATTCATACGCCCAGGCCGACCCCGTCTGGACAAATTCCACCCAGGAAGACGCGCAGAGCAACCAGATTGTAGTCATCCAGGCGCAGGCGACCGGTAAGCTTCATCAGTTCATGTCGCGGGACTCCAAAACCGGCGCGCCCGGGCCCGCACCAATGCCTGGCATGCCGGCAGTGGACGAGTACAGCCTGTTCACCCAGACTATCGCCGAACTGCTGGACGCCGCCGCGGGCTGTCACATGATGGCGCTGGTAACCAGTGGAGAAGAAGGAGACCAGTTCATTTCCGCCCGTCCGGTACCCGTAAGCGCCGGTGCCGATCTCGAAGCTGCGGTAGATCGGGCGGAGCGCGGTATCTGGTCGACCCATGATGCGGTCAATTCGTTCGAGCCTTCCCGGTTGCCACATCTGTTGCATCCGCGCCTGAACCCCGACCCGGGCCGGGTAGCGATTGCCAGGGGGTTGGGTGTCTCACCCGGGGCGGCAAGCGGAGCAATTGTCTTTACGCCCGAAGACGCCGCCCGATTGCGAGCCCGCGGTTCCCATTGCATCCTCGTGATGCTTGAGACCGGTCCCACCGATATAGAAGGTATGCAGGCGGCAACCGGTATTTTGACGGCGCGCGGCGGCATGACCTCGCACGCCGCTGTGGTGGCCCGTGTGACGGGAAATCCCTGCGTGGCAGGTGTACGCACGCTTGAGATTGATATGGAAAACCTGACATGCAGGATCGGCGATGCCAGCTTCAAGGCCGGAGATCGGATAACGATTGATGGTAGCGAGGGCACGGTTTTCAGGGGTCATCAACCCCTGTCCCAGCCTCATCTGGGGCCAGCGGTTTCTCGTCTGCTGGATTGGTCGGACGGCGCGCGCACCATAGCCGTCAGAACCAATGTGGAGACTGTGGAGGCGGCAAACACCGCGCTTGACTTCGGTGCCGAGGGTATTGGCCTTGCCCGTTCCGAGCATATGTTTTTTTCTTCCGAACGCATGGTTGCCCTGCGCCGTCTTATCCTCTCGGAAAACCAGAGTGACCGCGCCCGGGCACTCAAGGGTCTGATAGAGTATCAGGCAGGTGACTATGCTGAACTGTTTGCCACCATGCAGGGACGGCCCGTGACTGTGCGCCTGTTTGATCCGCCCCTGCACGAATTCCTGCCCCGAAACGACGATGATATCGACGATACCGCTGCCTCGCTGGGACTGAGCGCAAAAGCGTTGCGGTTGCGGCTTGACCGCCTCAGCGAAATCAACCCGATGCTTGGACACCGGGGTTGTCGTCTCGCCATCACTTATCCTGAAGTGCTTGATATGCAGGTCCATGCACTTTTTCAGGGGGCCCGCACCGTAGCCGTCAGACAAGCTGAGCCGGTGCAGATCGAAGTGATGGTGCCCTTTGTATCCTCCGCGCGCGAGGTCCTGTGGATTCGCAATCAGGTCATGGCCATTGCTGATCAGATGAAATTGCGTCTTGAAAGCCGGGTCAGATTCAGCTTTGGAACCATGATAGAATTGCCGCGTGCGGCCCTGAGGGCCGGCGAGATTGCTCATGCGGTAGATTTCTTTTCTTTTGGCACCAACGACCTGACCCAGACGACCTACGGAATTTCCCGCGACGATGCCCCCGCGTTTCTTGCTGCCTATCAGCGCAAGGGCATTTACGAACGGGACCCCTTTGTCACGCTGGATCAGACGGGCGTTGGGGAACTGATCGAACTGGCCATAAAGCGTGGTAAATCAGCAAATCCCAATCTGGTAGTTGGCATTTGCGGGGAACATGCCGGGGAGCCAGAGTCACTGAGATTTTTTGCCGGATTGGACATTGACTATGTGTCGTGCTCACCCTATCGGGTGCCGGTTGCTCGTCTCGCACTGGCCCAGGCGCTGACCTGAACCTGATTTTTGACACTATTTGGCTTGCAGAATAAACGCCCCAACATGGCCATGAAATGGTCGCGGTTTTATCCCCCTTTGCGCCAAAATCTCCCCATTTACTCCTCGTCAACGTTAATCAGTCATTGTGTACGGGCTGGCAATTTTTTGAGTATGCCAGCGCGTTTTGAGTATCGAGTTGAAACAAGTAGAGTACATGGCCCAGAAAATTCGGCCCTTGGGAGCCAGAAGCGCTCCGAAAAAGTCCTGGTATGCCCGTTTTCGTATCGTCGTTGCGGTAGCTCTTCTGGGATATGTAGGGGCCATCTCCGGTGTTTCAGCGCCCGGCATGGTTTCTGGACCCGAACAGCTCCTTTCAACAACATTTGCCACGCTCAGTTATTCCGACACCGACCCGGTTATCACCGGCTCTGTGCAAACCCTGTTTCAGTCCGCTTCTTTTGTCGGGCCCAACAGGGCCTTAAAGACCGACCGGCTGCGGCCTGATGTCGACATATTGGACATGGCAGGCATCTTTCTTGAAGAGAGGACGCGGCTTGCGGCACTCAATCCAAGACTGGTTGACCCGGCGCTGGCGCGCCAGAGTTTCGTTGTGAGCAGGCCAGACGCATCCAGAGTTGATGGCGCGCCAAGGATTTCGCTTGCCGCCGTTGACCCGGCCCTGGCTTCGGCGGCTCTGGAAGCCATCGACAGAGCAACCCCCTTGGACCCAAGCGTGCCCAGACCCACCATCATTCCTGAGCAACTCGCCTATGTCCGCGCCAATACTCCGGCAACCGAGCGCGCGACCAACACCTACTCTGAACGTGAGCGCTGGTGCATGGCGACCGCCATCTATTTTGAGGCGCGCGGCGAAAGCTACCGCGGGCAGGTTGGCGTGGCCCAGGTGGTGATGAACCGGGTCAAGCACCGTCTCTATCCCGACACCATCTGCGGTGTGGTGTTTCAAAACCAGACCTGGCGCAACCGCTGCCAGTTCTCGTTTGCCTGTGATGGTATTCCAGAGCGTGTGAGCGAACCCAAAGCCTGGGCGCAGGCCAGGGAAATCACCGAAAAAGTGACAAACGGCACACTTTATCTGGCAGAGGTCAACAACGCTACGCACTACCATGCAAACTATGTTTACCCGGCTTGGGCCCCGCGCATGACCAGAGTGACCCGAATCGGCGCGCATATATTCTACCGCTTCCGAAGAAGCTAAAGGGCCGGGGAAATTCGCAGGCGATAAACCGATATTCTTAGTTGCAATAGGTGAAGCTGCCCGCCTGCCGACAGAAACTCCCCCCCGGACCAATCCTAAAACCGTTGCCGGTCAGAACTCCCGACCCGCCCGAGCCGGCAAGTTGGCTTACCGTGACGCCCGGATAAAGTACGTTATTCGAGGCCAGAGCGTCCGTTGAATAGGTGCCGCTGGTGGTGGTGGCAATGCTGACCCAGCTCTCTTTTCCAAACGCGATTTTTTGCACGAGCGCGCTTGAGAGCACCTCACTGGAAACTCCGGGATCAAAACTGACCGAGTAGGAGCGCTCCCCAACGCGCAGCAGATTGGAAAGGTCGCCCCCGATGGCGGGCTGATTGGCATCAGCCGCAATCGAAAGCAGTTCCGTGGCGTATTTAGCGGTAGCCTCAGCGGTTCTTGGAACCGTTTGAATAGCCGGATTGGTGAAACCCGAATTGGACATGGCTTCGGAAACCAGCGCCAGACCAAACACGGATATGCCAAGGCTGGCCGCGCCCAACATGGTTAATTTTGCCATAACCTGAACCCTTCAGGATTTCAAAGACCTGTTAAGGCTTTATCAACCATAAGCAGTTGGCGGTCAAAGAGCATCGCTTGGCATGCTTAACGGGGAAAGGGGGGAAGTGCTCTAGGTCACGGACTCATAAATAGGATTACAATGGTATGAGCCAGTTTGTTCGCATAACAGGGGCAAACATGCGGGAAACCCCGATATTGCGCCTCGCGCCGGCAGGCTGGTTTTCAAATGCTTGCAACGCATCAGGCGGGCAAATTGGCCACATCCCTTTGGACGCTGAAACCGCTTCAATCCGGCGTGCGGAAAAGGTCTCAAGGGTGTAT
>DROE01000056.1 GCA_011322005.1 Devosia sp. | reverse complement strand
GTGGGACAGATGGACATTGACAATGGTAAACTTTGCAAAGGTAAGCACCTGCGCCACCCTTGGGGGAAATTTCCCCGGCACCCGTGAAAAGGGCAACTCCAGCGAAGCGGTCTGTAATGTCCCCTCAGGCACCCACGCTCCAAGCGCATAGCTTTTTCCCTCCCAGGGAAGTTTGTGCAGGTGCCCCCCGGCGTGGGAAGGTAAAACATCAATGCCCTCGGTCGCTTCCTGCATCAAAAACAGGTCGGGCCTTTGTCGCTCGATTATCCGGGCGATATCCGCCGCCGCTGCCCCCTGGCGGTACAGCAAGTTCCAGCTTACAATCTTCAAGTGTGCCTCACCCTGATTGTTCCAAATAAACGATAATGACCGATTCTGTTCCTGCTCTCAAAGGTAGGGCAACAGCAAGCGGGCACTGGCGTCGCGCAACCTTGTCGGGATTGACCTGCCTGCCAGCATGAGAGCGGTCAGTTTTCTGGCATCGGCAATCTTGGCGTCGATAATCGCATCAACAGCACTCGTTGCCTCATGCCCGTAGCATTCCACCTGATATTCAAAGTTCAAGCGCATGGAGCGGGCGTCCCAGTTGGCGCTGCCAAGGTTGCACCAGTATCCATCCACGCTCATCAATTTTGTATGGTCAAACGGCTCAGGGCTGAGATAACAATCTATTCCATCCATAAAAAAGGCCTCCAGGTGAGCGGCCATCGCCCAGTTGAAATAGAAGTGATTGGTTTTTTCAGGGACCAGAATCTCAACGGTAACTCCGCGCAATGCTGCTCGCTGAACCACCTCGAACAGGCGGTCCTCGGGCAGAAAATAGGGGGTAACGATGCGGATGCGTTTTGTCGCCTGCTCAACGGCCGTGGCCAGCATCGCCTCGATGCGCCCCAGACTCTCGTCCGGCCCCGACGCAATACCGCGCATGGGTATTCCATCATCCGATTTGCTGCCAACAATGTCGATTTTCGGCCACCATGCCTCCCCCATGAGTTCCTCGCCTGTGGTAAAGCTCCAGTCGGCTCTGAAGTTCTGCATGAGTTGCCTCACGACGGGCCCTTCTATCTTCCCTTGTACATCGCGGACCTGCGGGCAGTGGTTCGCGCCGCTGACATTTTTGTCTGAGATGTTCATACCCCCGGTGAAGGCGATCTTACCGTCGATTATCAGCATCTTCTTGTGATTTCGCAGGTTGATGAACGTCATAGCCCATGGCGCCCAGTCATGCAGGAAACGCCCCACTTTGACACCGCCCGCGTGCAACCTGGCCAGTACCGGCGCCCGGAAATAGCCCGACCCGATGCCATCGGCCAGAACCCGCACCGCGACCCCGCGCCGGTTCGCGGCTATCAGGGCATCGGCGAACCTGTTGCCGATGGCATCGCTGGCAAAAATGTAGGAGGCAAGCGCAATGGAGTGATCTGCCTTGGCGATGGCATCAAGCATTGCCGGATAAGCCGCATCACCATCACGAAAAAGTTCCAGAGAGTTTCCCCTCGTCAATTCGAGCCGGGAGATGGCATCTCCGGCCAGTGCGATCGACATAATTCCCGATGTCGGCACCCGGTTCAAAATTTCCGACGCGCGCGTTCCCGCTTCAAGGGCAGATCCGCCCCCCGGAGGCCCCAACCGCCGCGCCCGGCGGGCAATCCGGTTCACCCCGAAGGCCAGATAAATTGAGGAGCCGATAAAAGGTGACAGCCAGGCCAGAGCAATCCAACCAATGGACGAACGCACTTCGCGATGAGCAAGCAGCACGTTCAATGTCACCAGGCTTGCGGCGACCACATGGGCGAGCCCTAAAAGTGTGCCCGTCAAATTGTCCATTCAGTCGCCCCGTTTCGCCTTGTTTTACCCCCGTTTGGTACCTTCAGCGGGCAAAAACCTTTGTGTTTAGAGATAAGATATCCGGGGGAAATTGCAATCTGTCCCCCTTCATCACAGCAACGCCGCATTGCTCCCCGGGCCGGGTGCGTGCTACCAGCCCTCATATCACAACTCATGAAGGACCACCCCATGAGCGCCCGCGACATAAAAATTGCCCCTTCGATTCTTTCCGCCGATTTTGCCCGGCTGGGCGAGGAGGTGCGCGCCATCGACGAGGCGGGTTGCGACTGGGTTCATGTCGACCCCATGGACGGCCACTTTGTGCCCAACCTTTCTTTCGGCCCCCTGGTTGTTGAAGCCGTTCGCCCGGTGACGGATAAAATCATCGACGTGCACCTGATGCTGAGCCCTGCCGCCCCCTATCTTGAAGCCTTCGCCAAAGCCGGGGCCGACATCATTTCGGTGCATTCCGAAGCTGATGTTCACCTGCATTCTTCCCTGCAAGCCATCCGACGCCTGGGAAAAAAAGCCGGCGCAGCGCTTAATCCGGCAACCCCGGTCTCCGCCCTTGAGAACGTCATCAACGACATAGACGTGCTGCTGATCATGAGCGTCAATCCCGGTTTCGGCGGTCAGAAATTCATTCCCGAGGCGCTGGACAAGCTGGCTCAGGCCAGCGCCCTTATCGGCTCCCGCGATATCGACCTTGAAGTCGACGGGGGCATAACCGCCGACAATGCCGCCGATGCGGCAAGAGCCGGGGCCAATGTGCTGGTCGCCGGTTCCGCGGTTTATAAGGGCAATGACCCCAATACCTACGGCCCCCGCATCAGCGCCATCCGCAGCGCCGCCCGGTCGGCGCAATAGGACTTTTCTTCGACTAATCCTTTAACAAATGAGCCCAACTCAATGATAACACGCTATTCTCGCCCCGAAATGGTGGCCATCTGGTCGCCTCAAACCAAGTTCCGTATCTGGTTTGAAATCGAGGCCCACGCCGCAACCGCGCTTGCCCGACTGGGTATCGTGCCCGAAGGAGCCGCAAAAACCATCTGGGAAAAGGGCAATGCCGCCACCTTCGACGTGGCCCGCATTGATGAAATAGAGGCCGAAGTCAAACATGACGTTATCGCTTTTCTGACCCATCTGGCCGAGATTGTCGGCGATGAGGCGAGGTTCGTGCATCAGGGCATGACCTCTTCGGACGTGCTCGACACCACACTTTCGGTCCAGCTCTCCCGCGCCTCGGACCTGCTGCTTGCCGGTCTTGACCGCCTGCTCGGGGCCTTGAAAAAACGCAGCCTTGAGCACAAAGACACCATCACCATCGGCCGCTCCCACGCCATTCATGCCGAGCCGACCACCTTTGGCCTCAAGCTGGCCCAGGCCTATGCGGAATTCTCCCGCTGCCGCGCCCGCCTCGTTGCCGCCCGGGCGGAAATCGCTACCTGCGCCATTTCGGGGGCCGTGGGAACATTTGCCAATATCGACCCCTCGGTCGAGGCCTATGTGGCCGAAAAGCTGGGGCTCACCGTCGAGCCGACCTCAACCCAGGTCATCCCCCGCGACCGCCACGCCATGTATTTTGCCACCCTTGGGGTGATTGCTTCCTCCGTTGAGCGACTGGCCACCGAAATCCGCCACCTCCAGCGCACCGAGGTGCTCGAAGTGGAGGAGTTTTTCTCAAAAGGGCAAAAGGGCTCCTCCGCCATGCCCCACAAGCGCAATCCGGTGCTTAGCGAAAACCTCACCGGCCTTGCCCGCCTTGTGCGCGGCATGGTTGTTCCGGCGCTGGAAAACGTCGCCCTGTGGCACGAGCGCGACATATCCCACTCATCTGTTGAGCGCATGATAGCGCCCGATGCCACCATCACACTGGACTTTGCCCTGGCGCGCCTCACCAATGTCATTGATAATCTGGTTGTTTACCCTGAGAACATGAAGGCCAATCTGAACCTGCTCGGGGGCCTGCACAATTCCCAGCGCGTTCTTCTGGCCCTGACCCGGGCGGGCTTGAGCCGCGAGGCTTCTTATGCCGCCGTGCAGCGCAACGCCATGCAGGTCTGGCAGACAAAGGGGGAGCGCAAAGGTCTGTTCGCCGAACTGCTCAAGAACGACCCCGAGGTCTCAGAATCCCTGAGCGCCGAACAAATCGACGCCATGTTCGACGATGCCTATCACCTCAAACATGTGGACACGATTTTTTCGCGGGTGTTTGCAGAATAACAACTTTTGAATCTTAGTGGCGAACCTGTCGAACCATCAAAGATGAAGCAGGGCGCGATGCAGTTTTCCCCGCTTCAAGGCTTGCCCGGACTAGGTTGTGGACTCATAAGCTCTTGTCCAAAGTCTTGCGGATGCGAGTGCGACGGCTGAGAGGAATGTGACCGCGAGTTTTTCGAAACGGGTGGCGATACGGCGGAAGTGTTTGAGCTTGTT
>DROE01000055.1 GCA_011322005.1 Devosia sp. | reverse complement strand
GTCACGAGACAGTCTTTTAGTTACTTGATGGCAGACGCGTGTCTGGTGAACCTTGATGGGGCCCCTTTCGGGTACGCATTTCCACACATCTCCACCCCCACACTCTATTAGGTATGAGCAACCTAGAGTCGGGCCGGGGCAACGCACTGGTGTTGTTTGTTGCCCATCGATTCGACGGAGGTAAATCCATATGGCTCGCGAAACTACCCTCACCGGAGTTGAACAGTTTTTCGGTGAAAACGAACTGATTGTTTCCAAGACCGATCTCAAGGGGCACCTGACCTACTGCAACGATGTTTTTCTGCGCATCGCGGGGTACACTGAACAGGAATGCCTGGGGCAACCGCACTCCATGATCCGGCATCCTGAAATGCCAAGGGCGATTTTTGCACTATTGTGGTCAACCATTCAGGAGGGGCGCGAACTGTTTGCCTATGTGATGAACCGGTGCAAGAACGGCGACCATTACTGGGTGCTTGCCCATGTGACACCAAGCCATGACAAGTCCGGCGCGCTTAGCGGGTTTCACTCCAACCGCCGTGTGCCTGAGCGTCATATTCTGGAAAACCACATCATCCCGCTTTATCGCGAGCTTATCCGGGTGGAACGTAGCCACTCCAACAAAAAAGAGGGCATGGCGGCCTCAATGGAACTGGTCAAGAAAACACTGAGCGATCAGGGCATGGAATATGACCGGTTCATTGCTTCGCTAGCCGCCTGACCCCGGACCCAACCAGCTATTTTTCAAGGAGGCACTCCAGATGTTCTCAGGCAGTTACAAATCATCGGTTCGCAAGGCACTCAGTGTCTGCAATTCCGTGGCGGACGGGGATTTTGAAGCCCGCATCATCAATATCGACGAAAAAGGGGAAGCGGGAGAACTTTTACACGCCATCAACCGGCTGATTGACCGGACGGATGCCTATGTGCGCGAAACCAAGGCCTCGCTGGAGTATGTGGTGGACAACAAATATTTCCGCACCATATCGGAAAAAGGCATGCTGGGCGCGTTCGGGGATGCCAGCCGCACCATCAACAAAGCCATGAAAACCATGGAAGGACGGGTGGAAGCGTTCGGCGATGTGGTTGCAAAATTCGAGGGAGACATGGGTGTGGCCATCGGCTCGGTTACCGAGGCGGCGGATGAGCTGAAATCCTCTGCTCAAAACATGGAGGAGACCACGTCTTCTGTGTCCCAGCAATCCATCGCGGTGGCGGCGGCGGCCGAAGAAGCCTCGGCCAATGTGAGCTCGGTGGCAGCAGCAACCGAAGAAATGACCACTTCGGTGGGTGAAATTTCTGAACAGGTCAACCTTTCCTCACAGATTACCAGCGCCGCTGTGGAAGAGGTGCGCCAGGCCAACAAGGATGTGGGCAGCCTTTCGGAAGCCTCAAAGAAGATCGGCGAGGTGGTGGCGCTGATTGCTGACATTGCCGACCAGACCAACCTTTTAGCGCTCAACACTTCCATTGAAGCGGCGCGGGCCGGGGAAGCGGGCAAGGGTTTTGCGGTGGTGGCCTCGGAGGTGAAAAACCTCGCCAACCAGACGGCAACTGCGACCGAGGAAATCGGCAAGCAGATCTCTGAAATTCAGGAAGCCAGTACGCGCGCGGTGGAGGCGATTGCCAAAATCGGGGAAACCATGGGCCGGGTGGACGAAGTTTCGACAACAATCGCCGCGGCGGTGGAAGAACAAAGCGCCGCAACCCAGGAAATTGCCAGTTCGGTGGATATGGCCTCGAGCGGAACCGCCGAGGTCTCCTCCAATATTTCAACGATTTCAAGTTCGGTTGCTGAAAACAAGGAGATGGCCGGGGGCGTTCTGACTTCTTCGGAAAAACTATCAGAGAACGGCCAAACCATGCGCTCGGCGGTGGACGAGTTTCTGACAGAAGTCAGGAAGGTTATCTGAGAGACAAGCCCCTCACCCCGACCCACTCCCTCGTCCTTCGAGACGGCCTTCGGCCTCCTCAGGATGAGGAAGGAGATGTCATTGCGAGCACCTTCATCCTGAGCTTGTCGAAGGAGGGTGCACAGGATGAGGGATTGGGGCTAAAGGGCGAGTACGCTACCGGCTGAAGAGTTGCTTTCAGCCGACAATTTCTTCTTCTGAAAAGAAATAGGCGATCTCCTCGGCGGCGGTTTCGGGGGCATCGGAGCCGTGGACCGAGTTTTCGCCAATGGACAGGGCGAATTCCTTGCGGATGGTGCCGTTGGCGGCCTCGGCCGGGTTGGTGGCGCCCATCACTTCGCGGTTTTTGGCGATGGCATCCTCGCCCTCAAGCACCTGTACGACGACCGGCTCGGAAATCATGAAATCAACAAGTTCGCCAAAAAACGGGCGCTCCTTGTGCACAGCGTAAAAACCCTCGGCCTGTTCGCGGGTCATGTGGATGCGTTTGGAAGCGACAACACGCAAGCCCGCATCCTCGAATTTGGCGATGATCTTGCCGGTGAGATTGCGTTTGGTGGCGTCGGGTTTGATGATGGAAAAGGTGCGCTGAACGGCCATTACTCTAGTCCTTGAATGGATTGAAGGGGATTGAATTGGCCGGGTTATAGGGACTCAGTCAGCGCTGCGCAATCCCAAGGTTGCCAATAGCCCTACAAACCCGCTATCCCGTTTCTTTTGATGCCGGAATCATGCCGAACCCGCCATGCTCACGATAAAAGACCTTTCCTATTCCATCGTTGGCCGACCCTTGCTGGAGAAGGCGAACCTCACCCTGCCCGCCGGTGCCAAGGCGGGATTTGTGGGGCGCAACGGTTCGGGAAAGACAACGCTGTTCAACCTGATCCTGAAAAATCTTTCGCCTGATGATGGCGAGATTTCCGTGCATCCGAGATGGCGCATCGGCACGGTGGCCCAGGAAGCCCCCTCCAGTGAAATGTCCATTATTGATATGGTACTTGAGGCGGATGCAGAGCGTTCGCTTTTGCTCAAGCAGGCGGAAACCGAAACCGACCCCAACCGGATATCGGAAATCCACATGCGGCTGGCCGATATTGAGGCGCACACCGCCGAAGCGCGGGCATCCAGCATTCTGCGCGGCCTTGGCTTTGGTGCCGCCCAGCAGAGCGATCCGTGTTCCTCTCTTTCGGGGGGCTGGCGCATGCGCGTGGCGCTGGCGGGGGTCCTGTTTTCTCAACCCGACCTGTTGCTGCTGGATGAACCTACCAACTATCTGGATCTGGAAGGCGCGTTGTGGCTGGAAAAATACCTGGCGACCTACCCGCACACGATTTTTCTTATCAGCCATGACCGGGGGCTGCTCAACCGGGCGGTCACCTCCATTGTGCATCTGGAGCATGGCAAGCTGACCCTTTACAAGGGCTCGCATAACGGTGCTTACAATACGTTTGAAGCCACGCGGCGCGCCCGGATGGAGTTGAGCGTCAAGGCCCGCGACAAGCAGGCGGCTGAAATCGCCCATATGCAGAAATTCGTCGACCGGTTCGGGGCCAGCGCCACCAAGGCCAAGCAGGCGCAAAGCCGGGCCAAGCGCATTGCCAAGATGCAGCCTCTGGACGTGATGGTTGATGAAACCTCGCTGCCCTTTTCCTTTCCCCAGCCCAAACACACCATGGCCAGTCCGATGCTCAATCTGGAAGACGTGTCGGTGGGCTATGATGGCAAGCCCGTGCTCAGCCGCATCACCCAGCGCATTGACCCCGGAGACCGGATCGCGCTTGTGGGGGTGAACGGCAACGGCAAGTCAACCTTTGCCAAACTTCTCAGTGGTGAGCTGGCAAAAATGGGGGGCATTTTCCATCGCGGCAAGAAGCTGGAGATCGCCTATTTTGCCCAGCACCAGATGGATATTCTGAAGCCTGAGCAAACAGTTTTGGAACATATTGAACCCCTCACCCCTCATATGAGCGAAGCGCAAAGACGCTCCCGGGTGGCGCAGATGGGTTTAACAACGAGCAAGATGCTAACGCTGGCCAAAAACCTTTCCGGGGGCGAGCGGGCGCGGTTGTTGCTGGGCCTGATAACTTTTGGCGGCCCCGGCATGATGATATTGGACGAGCCGACCAACCATCTGGACATCGACAGCCGAGATGCGCTTGTGCGCGCGCTGAACAATTACAAGGGTGCGGTGCTGATAATCAGTCATGACCGCCACCTGATTGATGCTACCGTTGACCAGATTTGGATCGCCGAGGACGGTGCAATCCGGATGTTTGATGATGACATGGAGGGCTATGAACGCACCCTGTTGAGCAAGATCAGCGGCACTGAGAAAAAGGCAAAAAAGTCTGATTCGGGAGCGGCGAACGTCAAGCGCAAGCGCGATCGTCAGGAGAGTGCGGCCAAGCGGGCCGGACTTTCGCCATTGCGCAAGCAGATACAACAAACTGAAAAGCGCATTGCGGGGGTGCAGGCAAAACTGGAAAAGCTCGAAGTGCAATTTGCGGACCCCGAGCTATACAGGGGCGACCCGCAAACAGCGATTGACCTGACAACCGAGCGGGCCAAACGCTCCGCGGAACTAGAAAAGCTCGAAGCGCTGTGGTTTAAAAAAAGTGGCGAACTGGAACGGGCGGAGCAGGCGCTGCTCGCCGATTCTGAATGAATTAAGTGCAAAAGCCCTCCCCTCTTGGCCCCGGCGCCATTGGCGGGTAGGCTGGGCGAACCCGTCGCCGGCCCGCGTGGCGACGACGCGCTGTCAGGAGGACCGATGCCGTGCCAATCCGATTGTTGATTTCGCTCATGGTTCTTGTTGGTTCGTGGGGGTTTGCGAACCCTGGCGCACTGGCCAAACCCGGTTCGGGCAAGGAAAAAACCCAGTCCGAAATCAGCGAGATATTGGCGGATCGCACACTGGACAAAACCGTGCGGTTTGTCATCAACAACTCGCTTTTTACACTCTATCACGAAGTGGGTCATCTGCTGGTCGATAAACAGCAGTGGCCGGTTCTTGGGCGCGAAGAGGACGTGGCGGACAATTTCGCCACCTATATTCTGCTCACACAAAGACGGCGGGCCTTCGAGCAGGCGCTAAAAGACGCGGCGCTGGGCTGGCGGCTGGAGGGGGAGGCGCGCGGCGCACGGACCGCAGGTGATTTCTATGGCGAACACTCGCTGGATCTGCAGCGCGCTTACCAGATTGTGTGCATGATGGTGGGCGAGGACCGGCGCACCTTTTCCGTAACTGCAAGCGAGTGGGGTATCGACCGGCGCCGGCAATCGGGCTGCAGGGACGATTATGAGCAGATTTCGCGCTCACTTGAGCAACTGATTTCACCGAACCGGGACAAGAACAGTAGGGCGGAAGTGACTGTCAATTATGAAAGGGCCGGAGCGCGGCTGGCGCTGGCCTACAAGACCTTGCGGGAGAGCCGTCTGCTGGAATCGGTCGCCGAAGACATCCGCAACAATTACGGGCTGACCACGCCAGTTCTCATCACCGCCATGGTGTGCGACGAGCCAAACGCGTTTTACGACAGTCAGTCTTCCGAGATTATCGTTTGCTACGAACTGCTCGACGACTATTTTGACATGATAAACGCCCATATTGAAGCCAGCGGCGGCCGCGACTGACAGGGGCATATGCACCGGGAGGGAAAAACTCCCCCACCCGGTACTCTGATCACAATATCACTGCAAGAGAGCGTTGAGCTGGTCGAGAACGGCTTGCAAGGCCTCGGGATTTTCCTGTGCCGCTTCAAGTGCCGCAGTCAACGTTGCGGTGGTGGTTTCATCCAGACCGGCGGCCTCAATGGCAGCGGCAATGCTTTCGCTGGAAAGAACTGTTTCTGTCGCGGCGGCTTCCGCAGCAGCAGCTTCTTCAGCGGCAGCGGCTTCCGCGGCAGCGGCTTCCGCAGCAGCGGCTTCTTCAGCGGCGGCGGCTTCCGCGGCAGCAGCTTCTTCAGCGGCAGCGGCTTCCGCGGCAGCAGCTTCTTCAGCGGCAGCGGCTTCCGCAGCAGCGGCTTCTTCAGCGGCGGCGGCTTCTTCGGCAGCAACAATCGCTGCCTGTTTTGCCTGTTGATCTGTGTAATAGTAATATCCGCCGCCCAGAACGACCACGGCCAGGACTATCCATATCCAATTTTTCATCTTGCTTTTTCCTTGACTGAACCAAAAACCCGCCTTTGCGGGAAGTAGAGATGGGCGTTGTTATTGCTCTGTGCGTCT
>DROE01000054.1 GCA_011322005.1 Devosia sp. | reverse complement strand
GCCTCGGGCCGGAGGTTGAAAATCACCCAGGAATAATCGTCCGGGTATTCAAGGCTTTCCGCAATCAACCCATACATGGAATCCGGTTCGTCCGAGGTGCCCGTCATCAGCGGTTCAAACTGTATGGTTGCGCCAATTGCCGAGCGGCCCTTGGTGATAAAGGCGTGCATGGAATCAAACGAGCCAAAGGCCCATGTCGAATACTCGCCCCCCTTGGGCGCATCCGGGTTCACATAGTCCAGATACTCAAAGTCCTCGGCATATTTCAACTCGCCGAATTTGGAAATACCGTGAGCTTTTGTTATCTCCTGTGCGCTCAGGCCGCTCACATTCACCAGCAACAGCGCCAGAGCCAGACCAAGCCAGAACAATATAAGAGAGCCATAATTGGTTCTGGCCGAAAGAACGGCAGCAGCGGCGTTGGGCTTGTGTCGGGGGGAATTGAACATTGAACTTATCCTTTTGGCGGATTTGTGCACGGCGTTGACCCAATGCTAAGGGGGCAGGCCCGTATCAGGCAAGCTACTTTTGTGTGAGCTTGTGGCAGAATTTTGCATCGGCCCCGTTCGCCCCGCTAATTTGCTTCAAGGGCTCAACGGGCATGACTTTTGCCGGCATTGAAGCGGCAAAGAGTTTGTTTGCGCGCCCAATAATAAGCGTATAGACCGGCATCAGCAAACTGCGTCCGTGCAGATGCCACTCTTGTTGTTTTAAGAAGAGAAGTTGCGATGAAGGTTTTGGTTCCCCTCAAGCGCGTGGTTGATTTCAACGTCAATATCCGGCTCAAGGCCGATGGCTCAGGCGTTGACAAGACCAACGTCAAAATGTCGATGAACCCGTTCGACGAAATCGCTCTTGAAGAGGCGGTGCGGCTCAAGGAAGCGGGAAAAGCCGATGAGGTCATTGCCGTTTCAATTGGTGTTGAGAAGGGGCAGGACATATTGCGCACCGCGCTGGCTTGTGGGGCCGACCGCGCAATTCTGGTAATCGCAGAAGAGGACGTGGAGCCCCTCAACATCGCCAAAATACTTGCGGCGATTGTCGCTGAGGAAAAGCCTGAACTGGTGCTTATGGGCAAGCAGGCCATTGACAATGATTGCAACCAGAGCGGTCAAATGCTGGCCGCACTTCTGGGCTGGGGGCAGGGCACTTTTGCGTCAAAAATCGAGTTGGCTGATGACGCCATTCAGGTGACCCGTGAAGTTGATGCAGGCCTGCAGACCATCAAGGTCAACCTCCCCGCAATTGTGACGGCGGATTTGCGCCTCAACACGCCGCGCTATGCAACCCTGCCCAACATCATGAAGGCCAAAAAGAAGCCTCTGGACATCACAACGCCGGACAAGCTGGGTGTTGAGGTGCGCCAGCGCCTGACTATTCTTGAAACTGTCGAGCCGCCGGTGCGCCAACCCGGCATCCGGGTCACTTCTGTTGCTGAACTGGTCGACAGGCTGAAAAACGAAGCTGGCGTGTTGTGAGGGTGCGACGATGAAAGTATTGCTGCTGGCCGAGCACGACAACTCGGTATTGAACGAAGCCACCGCCCGTGCCGCGTCCGCCGCCCTTGCCATCGGCGAGGTCGATGTGCTGGTTGCCGGGGAAAATTGCGCATCGGTCGCCCAAAGTGCCGCGACCCTGAGCGGCATTGGCAAGGTCCTGCTTGCCGATAGCCCGCCGTTTGCCAACCAAATGGCCGAACCAGTTGCCGACCTGTTGCTTGAGCTTTCCGGCCCCTATGATGCAATCATTGCCGCTGCCACCACCAACGGCAAAAATATTCTGCCCCGGGTTGCCGCTTTGCTCGACGTCATGCAGATATCAGAAATCGTCGAGGTGGTATCACCGGATACATTTGTCCGCCCCGTTTACGCGGGCAATGCGCTGCAAAAGCTGCGCTCCGACGAGGCCAAAAAAATCATTACCGTTCGCCCCACGGCCTTTGAGCCGGTCGCAAGCGGTGCCGATGCGCCCATCGAAGATATTTCCAGCAATGTCTCCAATGATAAATCGTCCTTTGTGGGCGAGGCGTTGACTGACGATAGCCGCGTTGACCTGGCCACCGCCAAAACCGTTATATCGGGCGGAAGGGCCTTCGGCTCAAAAGAAAAATTTGAAGAATTGCTTTTCCCGCTGGCCCAAAAACTGGGCGCAGCCATCGGGGCCTCGCGCGCAGCGGTGGACGCTGAGTTCGCCCCCAATGATTGTCAGGTCGGCCAGACCGGCAAGGTCGTTGCGCCCGACCTTTACATCGCCGTTGGCATCTCCGGGGCCATTCAACATGTGGCCGGGATGAAGGACGCCAGGACCATCGTCGCCATCAACTCCGACGAAGATGCACCGATTTTTCAGATAGCGGACTACGCGCTGGTCGCCGACCTGTTCGAAGCGGTGCCTGAACTCACCTCAAAACTGTGAGCGCCCGCGAAACCATGGAAGTCGATGTGGTGGTTGTGGGCGCCGGTCCGGCCGGTCTATCCGCTGCCATCCGCCTCAAACAGCTTGCCAAGGCGGCTGACGCTGAAATTTCCATCATCGTGCTGGAAAAATCCGCCGAAATCGGGGGCCATATTCTTTCCGGCGCTGTTTTGGACCCCGCGGCTCTTGATGCACTTGTCCCGGACTGGAAGGAGAGGGGAGCGCCGCTTGAAACCAAAGTGAAAAGCGACAGTTTCCGAGTGTTCACAAAAAACGGCTCCTTCGCCATTCCTTCCTTTTTTCTGCCGCCCCTGTTCAGCAATCACGGTAACTACATTGCCAGTCTGGGCAGCCTTTGCGCCTGGCTGGGGGAACAGGCCGAGGCGTTGGGAATTGACGTTTTTCCCGGCTTCGCCGCCACCGAAATCCTCTATAATGAGGACGGTTCCGTCAAAGGCGTGGCCACCGGCGACATGGGGCGTGCCGCGGACGGCAGTGAAAAGCCGGAATTTGCTGCGGGCATGGAACTGCACGCGCGCTACACGCTGATCGGGGAGGGTGCGCGCGGCTCGCTGGCCAAACAGCTTGATGCCCGCTTTTCCCTGCAAGAGAACGCCCAGCCACAAAAATATGGCCTCGGCATCAAGGAAATATGGGAGATTGACCCGAAAAAACATTGTTTGGGGCATGTGGAACACACCCTTGGCTGGCCGCTGAACAACGACACCGGCGGTGGCGGTTTTCTCTATCATGCCGCCGGCAACAAGCTGTTTCTGGGGCTTGTGGTGCATCTGAACTACAAAAATCCGTTTCTCTCGCCCTTTGAAGAGATGCAGCGCTATAAAACCCACCCCCATCTCGCGCGGCTTCTGGAAGGGGGCAAACGCCTGTCCTTTGGTGCCCGTGCCATGACTTCGGGCGGCTGGCAATCGATCCCCGAACTCGCCTTCCCCGGCGGCGCGCTGATCGGCTGTTCGGCCGGCTTTATGAACCTGCCGCGCGTCAAAGGCACTCACAACGCCATGTGGTCAGGCATGAAAACCGCTGAAGCGGTTTTTGAAGCCCTCAGCATTGGCCGGAGCAACGACCTGCTTGCAGGTCTCAACGCTCGGGTGACCGATGGCGAAATCAAAGCCGACCTGAAAAAGGTGCGCAACGCAAAGCCGCTGCTTTCAAGGTTCGGGACCCTGTTCGGCACGTTGTTTTCCGGGTTTGACCTGTGGACCAATACCCTGCTGGGATTTTCGGTTTTTGGCACCCTTGGCCACGGCGCGCCCGATTATGCTTCCTTGAACAAGGCCAGAGACAGCAAAAAAATCGACTATCCCAAACCCGATGGCAAGCGGACTTTCGACCGGGCTTCTTCGGTGTTTCTGGCCAATCTCTCTCACAGTGAAGATCAGCCCGTGCATCTGGTTCTGAAAGATCCTTCGCTTCCCATTGCGCGCAACCTGCCAGACTTTGACGAGCCAGCGCAGCTATACTGCCCCGCCGGGGTCTATGAAATCCTCAGAGACGAAGACGGAAAGCCGCGCTTCAACATCAACGCCGCCAACTGCGTGCACTGCAAGACCTGTGACATCAAGGACCCGGCCCAAAATATAAACTGGGTTCCCCCCGAGGGCGGTTCAGGCCCTTCTTATCAGGGCATGTAGTTGTCACCAGAGACATTAAAACGGCCGGTCCCGGCCTGGCGCTCACGCATGCGCACCCGCGCGGGTCTGCAGTTAACGACTTCTTCCGCGACGGATGTTGCTGCCTGTGGAAACAGGTGCCGGGCGATGGCCCGCTTGTCCTCCGGCCAGTCCAACGGAGACCCGGAGCGGCTTGCTGACGTGCCGGTTTTCGTTGCCGCTCGCGTGAACATCTTTGCATATCTGTGCTGGATGGGCGCCGGCATCTCCTCGAATTCGGGCGCGTATAACAGGCTCAGCAGGTTTTGGCTGTTGGCTTCTGTGTTGGCGTAAGCTGAACGCAAAAGCCGGTTGTCCATAATGACAAGATCTCCGGCATTGATGTGTATTGCGACTTCGTCTTTGTGCGAGGCGGATGCGGCGTTTTCATTGTGCTCGGTCCAACTCATATCATCGATCTGCTCATCTCTGAGTTCATGCAACTCATGCCAGAAGTGGTGTGAACCGGGGATTGCCCGTAGACAACCTGTCCTGGGGGTTGTGTCCTCGAGGTGATAAATGAAGGTCAGCCCCAGCGGCTTCTCGTGATAGGAAACCCCATTTGACCAGCCCCACCAGTCCTGATGCCACTTCTGGGGCGGGGCATAGCCCGGCCTTGCCCGCAGGTGTCCACCCAGCCACTTGAAGGAAACGAAGCCGAGTTCGGCCATAACCTTTGCGGTGTCGTCGTGAGAAACAATTTCAGCGAAGGCGGAATATCCGCAAATATCATAGGTGCCGCCACCAGAGTTGAACTGCTCCCTTGGCAGAGTGTCGAGTACATCCCGACAGATGGAACGCAGTCCCTCAAGTACTTTGCAGCTCAGATACTCCCTGACAACCAGATATCCGTCTTGTGACAGCTTTCTTCTTGGCGCGGACTGCATGATGCCTCCTTTGACAAGACTATAAGGCCAAATACCGCGCTGAACAATCGCATGTCACCAGAGCTGAACGCCGGGCGGGAGGGTGCACGAGTTGAACACAGCGGCATCTGTACGGAGGTAAACTCCATCGGATTCTTCGGGCCCGGCACAGCCCCGCCACAACGTCGGTAAAAAAAGTTCAATCTGCCCTTGACCTTCCACTTGCTGGAACCCCTACCTGGATGGACAACTCGCAATTGCCAACAGGAGAATCACCAATGGCCACTCAACAATCCTCTTCGTTTCAAATCGAAGGCATGACTTGTGCCTCTTGCGTGGGAAGGGTGGAAAAAGCCCTCTCCGCTGTTCCTGGTGTTTCCAAGGCCGCGGTTAATCTGGCTACCGAGTCAGCTCAGATTGAATATGACGAAACCGTCACCACAGATATGCTCGCCACGGCGCTTGAAGACGTTGGTTACCCCGCCGTTGCCGAAGAGGTAACACTGGAAATTGAGGGCATGACCTGCGCTTCATGTGTCGGCAGGGTTGAGAAGGCCCTCAAGGCCGGTCCCGGGGTACTGGATGCATCGGTGAACCTTGCGACAGAAACCGCTCAGGTGCGCTACATGGCCGGGGCCATCTCCGTTGCTGAAATTGCTGCCCTTGTTGCCAACGCCGGTTATACCGCCAAAACAAAATCCTCCAAGCAGGTTGACAAGTCAGAGCGCAAGGCCGCTGAGGCGAAGCGCCTCAAGATGCTCACCCTGGTCGCCGCGATTTTCACCGCTCCGGTGTTTTTCCTTGAAATGGGCAGTTTC
>DROE01000053.1 GCA_011322005.1 Devosia sp. | reverse complement strand
TCCCGCCACTCACCCGCCAGCGGCATGGGCAGGGAGTAGTTTTGATGCAGGTTTGGCGTGAAATTGGAGACGATCACAACCGGGGGAGCACCGGGGGCCTTGCGCACAAATGCCAGCACGGAATTATCCGCATCATCCGCCACCAGCCACTCAAACCCTTCCGGCTCGCAATCGCGGGCGAACAGCGCTTCATTGTTCCTGTAGGCATCATTGAGGTCGCCGACAAGACGCCTCATGGATTCATGCATGGGCGCATCGAGCAACTGCCAGTCCAGGCTCTTCGCCTCGTCCCACTCGTTGCGCTGGGCAAACTCCTGGCCCATGAACAGCAGTTTTTTGCCCGGATAGGCCCACATGAACCCGTAATAGGCCCTGAGCGTTGCAAATTGCTGCCAGTCATCACCACTCATCTTGCTCAGCAGCGAGCCCTTGCCGTGCACCACCTCGTCATGGCTGAGCGGCAGCACGAAATTCTCCGAATAGGCATAGAGCAATCCAAACGTCATATCCCGGTGATGAAAGCGCCGGTGGATGGGGTCACGCGCCACATAACCCAGCGTGTCATTCATAAAGCCCATGTTCCACTTGAACCCGAAACCCAGCCCCCCCGCATCCACCGGCGCACTGACCCCGGCAAAGCTGGTGGATTCCTCGGCAATGGTGAATATGCCCCTGTGCGCCCCATAGACCTCGGTATTGAAACGTTTCAGGAAGGCAATGGCCTCCAGATTGTGATTGCCGCCCATCTCGTTGGGCACCCAGTCGCCGGGCTGGCGCGAATAATCCAGATAAAGCATCGAGGCCACCGCATCGACCCGAAGCCCGTCTATGTGGAATTTTTCCAGCCAGTAGAGCGCGTTGTTGACCAGAAACGAGACCACCTCGCGGCGGCCAAAATTATAGATCGCCGTATTCCAGTCCGGGTGGAAGCCTTTTCGCGGGTCCGCATGTTCATAAAGCGCAGTGCCATCAAACCGGGCCAGCCCGTGCGCATCGGTGGGGAAATGGGCCGGCACCCAGTCAATGATAACCCCCAGACCCGCCCCGTGCGCGGCGTCAACAAAGCGGGCAAACCCGGACGGGTCGCCAAAGCGCGCCGTTGGCGCATAAAGCCCGATGGGTTGATAACCCCAGGAGGGGTCAAAGGGATATTCCGATATCGGCAGCAGTTCCAGATGGGTAAAACCAAGGTCAACGGCATAGGGAATGAGTTGCTCGATCAACTGGTCGTAGCTGAGGAAGCCCCCGCCCGGAGTTTGCCGCCACGAGCCCAGATGCACCTCGTAAATGGAGATGGGGCTGCGCCGCCAGTCTTTCTCCGCCCGCTGTTTGAGATAGGACGCATCGTTCCACACGAACGGGGTGGAGTCGGCAACCACCGAGGCGTTGCCCGGCCGGAGCTCACTTTGCTGGGCATAAGGGTCGGCCTTTAAGGGCAGCAACTCTCCCCCCGCCCCGATAATCTCATACTTGTAACTTTGCCCCGCACCAATGCCGGGCAGGAATATTTCCCATATGCCGGTGTCGGCCCGAAAGCGCATGCCATGGCGGCGGCCATCCCACTGGTTGAACTCTCCAACCACGCTCACCCGTTTGGCGTTCGGAGCCCATACCGCAAAGTGCACGCCTTCATGGCCCTCGAACTCCATGGCGTGGGCGCCCAGCTTGTCGAACAGGCGCAGGTGCGAGCCCTCGGCGATATAATAATCATCCATGGGGCCAAGCACCGGGCCAAAACTATAGGGGTCGACAAATTCCCACTCCCCTTGCGCGTTGGAGGCACGATAGCGCTGAGCCCCGCGCGCGGGGAGTTCCAGCACCCCTTCAAATAAACCCGCGCCATGAATTTGATTCAGCGTGGCAATCTCTTCGCCCACATCACTGATAGCGATAAGTTTTTGCGCATAAGGCACAAACACCCGCGCCACAAACCCGCCTTTGCTTTCATGCAGACCAAGCACCGAAAACGGATCGCGGCACGCCCCTTCAATCACCGACTTGATAGTCTGCGCATCAAGGGGCGTGCCGCTCATCTCAGCCCGTCCCGGTTTCAGGAGATGACACCGGAGATGTTTTCACCTTCCAGATATCTTTGGCATATTGGCGAATGGTGCGATCCGAGGAAAACCAGCCCATACCAGCGGTATTATTGATCGCCATTTCTGCCCAGCGTGGCTCATCCCGCCAGATGGCATCCACCTTGCGCTGGGCCTCGGCGTAGGCGTCAAAGTCGCGCGCAACCATAAACCAGTCATGGGTACGAATTTCGTTGATGAGATCCCTGTAGCGGTTGCAGTCACCGGGCGAAAACACCCCGCACACGATTGCCCGAAGCGCATCCTTGAGTTCAAATGACTGCTCAATGGCATCCTTGGGGGAGACATTGCCCTTGCGCGCCTGCTCCACCTCTTCGGCCCGCATCCCGAAAATCAGCATAT
>DROE01000052.1 GCA_011322005.1 Devosia sp. | reverse complement strand
TCGGGGGCAGTCGGGAATCGTCTTAACTGGCGTTTTTTTGGAGAACCCTCCTCGTCAGGTGAGTTGCCCCATGAGCGACAATTTTGAAGCCCCTGCCTTTGGCGAACCCTATCTGCTCACCCCCGGTCCATTGACCACAGCGCTGGAAACCAAACAGGCAATGCTGGTCGACCGGGGGTCGTGGGACAGTGATTTTAGGGCCATGACGGCCCGGATGCGCAAGGAACTTCTGGAGATGATAAATGACCCTGAGGGTGCGTTTGATTGCGTGCCCATGCAGGGCAGCGGCACCTTTGTCATTGAAGCGATGCTGGGCTCGCTTCTGCCCCGTGACAGTAAAACGCTGGTGCTGGTCAATGGGGCCTACGGGAGGCGCATTGCGGAGACGCTGCGCTATCTGGGGCGGAAATATTGCGTCATCGACAAGGGCGATTATCTGCCCCCGCGCGGGGACGAAGTGGCCCGGATGCTGGCTTCAGACCCCGCCATTTCCCACGTTGTGGCGGTGCATTGCGAAACCAGTTCGGGGATTTTGAACCCGGTTGAAGAAATTGCCGAAGTCGTACGCGCTGGCGGGCGCAAGCTGTTCATCGACTCCATGAGTGCATTCGGGGCGATAGAACTTGATGCGGCAAAGGTGCGTTTCGAGGCGCTGGTTTCCTCGGCCAACAAGTGCATCGAAGGGGTGCCGGGGTTCGGGTTCATCATTGCCAGAAAAGCCGAGTTTGAAGCGGCAAAGGGGCGCAGTCATTCGCTCAGTCTTGACCTTCATGCCCAGTGGGAAACCATGAACAGAACCGGGCAATGGCGTTTTACGCCGCCAACCCATGTGGTTGTGGCCTTCATGAAAGCGCTGGAACTTCTCAGGGGCGAGGGCGGCATGTTGGCGCGGGGAAAACGCTATGCCAACAATCGCGATATTATTGTGCAAGGCATGAGGGCGCTGGGATTTGAAACCCTGCTCGGGGAGCGCTGGCTGTCGCCGATTATCGTAACGTTTTTTAATCCGGCGGATGAGAGGTTTTCATTCCGGGATTTTTACGAACTGATGAAAAGAAACGGTTTCATCATCTATCCGGGCAAGCTGACGGTTGCCGAGAGTTTTCGCATCGGCTGTATCGGGCACATGGACGAAGCGGTGATGGGCAGAGTTGTCGAAGCCGCTTGTGCCGCTCTGAAGGAAATGGGCGTGAAGAGTGGAGCTCCCCCGGAGGCAGCGCTCAAGACACGAACGGCGCTGGCTGCATAGGATTCGCAACATCACACAGGCCTCCTTACAAAAACGAAGGACAATTTTTATGAGCAAATTTGGTGATTTCAACTACCGGCGCACTTACACCGGCAAGGTCAGGGTGCTGGTGCTGGACTGGAGCGGCACGCTGGCCGACGCCTATGTTATCGCCCCGGCGGTGGTTTTTGTGGAGGTGTTCAAAAATCAGGGAGTGGAGATTTCCATGCTTGAAGCGCGCGGACCGATGGGTCTGCGCAAGGATTTGCACATCAAGAAGCTGACCGAGGACCCGGTGATTGCGAAGCGCTGGAAAAGCATCAAGGGGGCCTATCCCACCCAGGCCGATGTGGACGCGATGTTTGAGGATTTTGTTCCTGCCCAGCTTGCTTGCCTGCGCAAATACACGAAGCTGCTGCCCGGTGTGAAGGATGTGTGTCTGCGCCTGCAGGCTCAGGGAATAAAACTTGGCGCGTCAACCGGGTTTACCCGGGACATGGTCGATGTGCTGCTTGAGGATTGCATCGCGCAGGGGTTGCGGCCGGACGCTACGGTTGCCGGTGATGAGGTCAAGCACGGCGCGCGGCCCGCTCCCCACATGGTTTACAAGAACATGGACCTGCTTGGCATTCACACCATTCAGTCGGTGGTCAAGGTTGACGATACGGCCTCGGGAGTTGGCGAGGCTCTCAATGCGGGATGCTGGGGTGTGGGGCTGGTGCGCTATTCCAACTATATGAACATAAACAGCCTGGAGGAAGCGGAGCAATTGAGCGAGGACGATATTGCCCGGCGCATGGAACATACGCGAGACATTCTTCTTAAAACCGGCGCCCATTATGTGATTGATTCTCTGGCCGATATCGAGCCGGTGATTGAAGATATCAACGCCCGGCTGGCGCGGGGCGAGCGGCCTTGAGCCTGCGTTGAACTCGTAAACGAGAAGGGAAACAACCCCTCACCCCTCAGGGGAGAGGGGGAAGGGCTGGTGCAGGCGCAGCGTCCCGCCCTTCGACAGGCTCAGGATGAGGACGCTTGCAATGAGGTGTGGCCCCGCGAGGGAGAGGGGGGAGTCTGGAGCGGTTGTTTTAATGCTCTTCCTTGTCCATGGTTTCGACCAGGCGGGTTTCGAGCAACTGGCCGTGCTTGTAAAGAATGGGATAGGCGACCGCGGCAATCCGGGAATTGAGGTCCTTGAGGGCGCGCAGGGTTTCCAGATGAATGTCGGAACTCTCAAGGGAAATTTCGGAGCCTTCGCGCAGGCGCTTGAGATGTTTTTTGCGGCTCTTTCTTTCGTTGCGGGTGAATTCCGCCTTTTGTTCCATCAACTGGCGGGCACTCTCGATGTCCTCGGACAGCAGAACGTTGAAAGCCAGGGTCATGTTGGACATGAGACGCTCGTGCATGCTTTGCAGTTCATCCCAGCCTGCCTTTGAAAATTTCAAACCGCGGCGGGCCTTGTTTTCGGCAAGATGGAGCAGGTTTTTGGCGACTATGTCGCCGGCGGCCTCAAGATTGATGGAGTATTCAATCAGGTCGCGGGAGCGGCGGGCCTCGGATTTGGACATCTTGTCCCTCGGGATGGCGGCCACGTATAGCCTGATGTCCGAGAGCGCCTCATTGACCCCCCTGTCCAGTTCGCGCACCGCCTTGATGCGCTCAAGGTCGCCGCTTTCGTACAGTTCCATGACCGGCTGGGTCATGATTTCAACAATCTGGCTCATGCGCAGCACCTCGCGGGTCAGGCTGGCCAGCGCCATTTGCGGGATATTTATGACCTTTTGGTCCAGAGCGCTTTTAGGGGCAAAGTTTTCCTCGCCGTTCTCATGGACCGCAGGGTCGGGAAACATGATCCGGAGCGGATTTTCGAGCAGGCCGACGAAGGGCAGGGTCAGGACAAGAAGGACAATGTTGAAGGTCAGGTGCACCGAGACCAGAACCTGTCCGTTGGGGAAGGCGCCCAGCAGGGAGACAATGGGGGTGTTGTTGACCAGCACAAGGGCCAGGACCGCGCCGGTGCCGCGAAGGATGAGGTTGCCCATGGGCACCCGGCGGGCAACAATTGTCATGGAACGGGAAAGCCAGATAGCGAGCAGGGCGCTGCCCAGATTGGCCCCCAGAACCAGCGAAACGCCGGCGGCCACCGGCAGCACGCCGAGCGAGACGAAGGTGACGAACATCAGAATGGCGGCAACGCTTGAGTGCATGACGAAGGTGATGGCGGCCCCCACAAGAAATGCGGTGACATAATCGGTGCTCAGATAAGAGGCGATAACGGGCAGGAAATCGCTTTCGCGGATGGGGTCCATGGCCTCCCCGATAAGGCGAAGGGCCAGCAGGATGAAAGCGATGCCCAGCAGTATGCGCCCGATCTGGCGCTGGGTCTGGGTCGCTGCCTTGAGGAACAGATATCCGCCGATGGCCAGCATGGCGGGCACCATCCAGTGCAAATCGAATGAAAGTACCTGAATGACCAAGGCCGAGCCGAAATCAGCCCCCAGCACCACGGCAAGCCCCCCGGTCAGGGAAAGCAGGCCCGAGGCGGTGAAGCCCGCAGCCAGCAGGTTGGCGGCGGTGGCGCTCTGCAGAACGATGGCAAGCAGAACACCGGCCATGGCGGTGCGCATCCGGCTGTCCTTGCGCGAGGTGATGATGCGCTTGAAGCTGGGCCCCATGGAGCGCTCGATGCCGGTTTGTACCATGCGCACCGCAAACAGCAGCAGCATGGTGGCTCCGGTCAGGTTGAGCAGAAAAGCAAGGGTGGTCATTAACAGGCACCCCCCAGCAGGTCGCAGATTTCCCGGTGTAGTTGGGGGGTGGCGGCGGAGATGGTGCGGCCGTCCGAGTTCTGGGTGAGGGGCTTGCCATCCCAGTCGGTCATCAGTCCGCCTGCCCCCTGAACAAGGGCGGCAACGGGCAGAAAATCGTAAGGCTTGAGGTCATAGTCGACCACGCAATCCACGTGACCCGAGGCCAACAGGGCGTGGGGGTAACAATCGTGGGCCATGCGGGTAGTTTTCCCGGCGTTGAGCAGGGTGCGAAAGGCGGCTTCATCCCCGGCAAATATTCGCGGCGCCTCGTTGATGTAAACGGTGGCGTTTTCAAGGGAAGTGCAGGAGGAAGTCGAGATTTTTTCGCCGTTGAGACGGGCACCAAGGCCGGGACCGCCGACATAGGTTTCTTCAAGGGCTGGCATGGCGACAATTCCCAGTTGAGGTGTCTGGTTGCGGGTTAAGCCCAACAACATGCCAAAAAGAGGATTGCCGGAAATAAACGACCTGGTTCCGTCAATGGGGTCGACCACCCAGATGTCGGTTTTTTCGCTTCCCTCAAGCCCGTGCTCCTCACCAAGAATGCCGAACGAGGGGAAAGCTGCGGTGAGCGCGGTGCGGATTTCGCTCTCAATGGTTTTGTCAGCCACAGTTACGGGGCTTTCATCAGACTTGAACTCGACGGCAATGCTCTGGCGGAAAAACCGGCGTGCGGTGACGCTGGCCCGTTCGACTATGGCAGTTGCCAGGGCCACGGTATCGTTGCTTGGGAAGGAAGTTTGCGCGCTCATTTCTTCTTCTTCTTTTTGGCGGGCGCAATCAGCACCTTTATATCCCATTCGTTCATGGCCTGTTGCAATGGGGCGGGCAGGGGCTGGTCGGTGACGAGGGTGTCGATGTCCGAGGGGTCGCAGGAAACCATGGGCGCACTGGCGGCGGTTTTTGAATGATCGGCAACCATGACGGATTTGCGGGCGTGACTGACAAAAGTGCGCATCAGTTCAGCCTCGTGCTGGTCGTTGAGCAGAAATCCCTGACTTGGGTCGATGGCGGCGGTGGAAAGAATGGCCAGGTCTGGGTGAAACTTTGAAACGAACTTGAGGGTGGCCGAGCCGAAAGTTCCCCCGGCATCGTCGAGCAGTTCGCCTCCGGCAAGAAAAACCCGGTTCTGATTGTGGTTCATCAGGGTCTGGGCGATGGCCAGGGAATTGGTGACCACCATCAGGGCGGACTTCTTGCGCAGGGCCTCGGCGACAAAGATGGTGGTGGAGCCGATGTCGAGAAACAAAGAGGCACCGTCTTCAATAAGGGAAGCGACAAAACGGCCCAGTTGTCGCTTCTGGCGGGATTGCTCGGAGATACGGCGGTGAAAGCTGGAACCTTCGGCCTCCTCGATAAGGAAAACGCCGCCATGCACCCGGGAAACCACGCCGTCCCTGGAGAGTTTCTTGACAGTGCGGCGCACGGTTTCCTCGGACACATCCATGGTGTGGGCGAGTTGGGATGTGCGGGCGGACCCTCCCAGTCGGCGCAGTGTCTGGAGCAGTTCAACGTCGCGGTGGGTTTTGTGGGCCTTGTCTGCCTTATCTTTGCTTTTTTCGGTAATCATGCGGGCGCTCAATGAGTGAAGCGTACAAAAAACCACAAATTGGGGAAATAGTCGAGGGTTTTGGTTGAATTATGTACGTTTTTGTGTGTTTTTGTGGGTATTGGGTTTGGCCGGATAATGTTGCGCCGGGTGACACAAGGTCTGGTACTGCCAGTTCGGGGGTAATGGAAGTTGAGCAAACGCAAAAAAGTCCTGTTCATCATCATGGACCAGTTTCGCGCTGATTGCATCGAGGGTGTACTGGGCGAACATGTGGAGCTGCCCCATATCAGGGCGCTGCAAAAAGAAGCGCTGACATTTAGTCGATGTTTTTCGGTGACCAATCCGTGCGGCCCCTCGCGGGCCAGCATTTTTACCGGGCTATATGCCATGAACCACCGCTCGGTGCGTAATGGGACGCCATTGTCAGCGGACATTACCAATCTGGCGCTGGAGGCGCGAAAGGGCAGTTATGAACCATTGTTGTTCGGCTATACCGACACCAGCCGTGACCCGCGCACCCGCCCTGAGGATGATCCGGACCTGAGAACAGAGGAAAACGTGCTTCCCGGATTCCGCGAGGTGGTGGAAATGCGCTTTCGGGAAAGTATTCCCTGGCGGGCGGACCTGAAGGCCAAGGGCTACAAGCTTCCCGATTTTTCCAAATTCTATCACCCTGTACCCAGTGAACCCGGTCAACCGGCACGGCTGGACGATGCGGCGTTTTACAAGGCAGAGGACAGCGACACGGCGTTTCTGACCAACCGCTTCATTGAGGAGATGGCGGTGCGCACGGACCGGAACTGGTTTGCCCTGCTGACCTATATTCGCCCCCATCCGCCGCTGGTGGCGCCGGTCCCTTACAATCGCATGTATAGGGGGGACGAGCTGCCCTTGCCGGTGCGCATGAACAATGCTGAAGATGAGGCGGCGGTGCATCCGTTTTTGAAAGCCGCGCAAATCCGCCCCTCTCTTGAAAGCATTGCCCATGGATTTGAGGGGCGGATTGATGCCGGCTCAGATGCTGATGTTCAGACATTGCGCGCCACCTATCTGGGGCTGGCCAGCGAAGTTGATTTTCACATCGGGCGGGTTGTGGAGTTTCTGAAAGAAACCGGCCAGTACGAGGAGACGCTGATCGTCTTGATGGCTGACCACGGGGAGATGCTGGGCGACCATCATATGTGGGGCAAGCACAATGTGTACGAGCAGGCGTTTCGAATTCCGCTGATAATCCGCGATCCGGGTAATCCGGCCCAGCATGGTGCAAAGGTCGAGGCGCTGGTGGAGTCCATTGATGTAACCCCCACCATTCTGGACCTGATGGGTCGGGATGTGCCAAGGGCCATGAACGGGGTTTCGCTTCGCCCCTTTATCGAGGGCGAAAGGCCCGAAGTCTGGCGTGATTGCGTGCATCTGGAACTGGATTACGGGGAGCCGGACAAGCCGACAATCTGGCAAAATGTTACCGGCACAAGCCTGCATGAAGCCAATGTTGCCATTCTGCGCGAGGAGCGTTTCAAGCTGGTGCATTTCAATGGAGGCCTGGCACCGCTGCTTTATGATCTGGAAAACGACCCGGACGAAATGAATGATCTGGCGGGCGACCCTGCCCACGCCGAAACGCTGCTGCGCCTGACGCAAAAGCTGCTCAGCCTGAGGATGCGCCATCTGGACCGGACGCTGGCTGATGTGAAAATTACACCGGACGGGCCGGTGAGTTTTGGGGAATAGACAGTAATTTTTTTGGCTTTCAGCGGCGCTTTTGGGGCGCTTTTATCCGGCCGGGGCCTCCAGCAACTCCTTCCAGCGGTGGCAGGCGACATTGTGGTGGTTGCCGGTGTGGTCGAGCTTGGGCTCCTGTTTGCGGCAGATATCAATGGCGACCGGGCAGCGGGTCTGGAATTTGCACCCCGGGGGCGGGTTTGTCGGGGAGGGGATTTCCCCTTCAAGTTTCTGGGCCTTGCCCCGATCGTCGGGGTCGAGGGAAGGAATGGCTGACAACAGCGCCTTGGTATAGGGGTGGCGGGGGGATGTAAACAATTCGCGGGTCGGTGCGGTTTCAACCAGGCGCCCCAGATACATCACCGCCACATGGTCGCAGATGTGGGCGACAACGCTCAGGTCATGGGAAATGAACAAAAAGGTCAGCCCCATCTCCTGTTGAATGGATTTGAGCAGATTGAGCACGTCGGCCTGAATGGATACGTCAAGGGCGGCGACACTCTCGTCGGCAACGATGAAACGGGGGCGGGAAACCAGCGCCCGGGCAATGGATATGCGCTGGCGCTGGCCGCCGGAAAATGCGTGGGGGAAGCGGCGCAGATGCTCCAGGTTGAGGCGGCATTTCTCAGCAATTTCACGCACGCGCTCGTCGGTTTCCTCTCGGGTTTTGGTCAGGCCCATCACTTCGAGGGGTTCGGCGATAATATCGCGCACGGTCATGCGCGGGGAGAGCGCCGCGTAGGGGTCCTGAAAAATAAGCTGGGCCCTTTTACGGTAGTCCTTGAGTTCGGTTTTTTCTATTGCCGTCAGGTCATAGGTGACCTCGCCATCATCATAGGTGACGTCGCCCCGGGTGATGGGAACGGCACGCAACAAGGCGCGGCCCAGAGTGGTTTTGCCGGAGCCGCTTTCGCCAACGAGTCCGAAGAAACTGCCCGCCGCAATCTCCAGATCAACGCCCTCAACCGCGCGTACAACAGGTTTTTCACCAAAACCTCCGCCGCGCAGGCCGAAGTGAACGGAAAGGTCGCGCACAGAAATCAGAGTTTGTTCGCTCATTTTACCGCCTCCTCGGTGTACAGATGGCAGGCAGCCTGATGATTTTTTGCGATCTGCGTGAAGCGGGGAACTTCACGACTGCACAATCCTTCTATGGCAACGGAACATCTGGTGTTGAAAACACAGCCCGGGGGGCGCTCAAGGGGCGAGGGGATGTCGCCGGGGATGGGGGTCAGGGGCACATCCAGATCGTCGAGCTGGGGCAGGGCGGCAATCAGGCCTTTGGTATAGGGATGGGCGGGTTTACGGATCACTTCGCGCACCGGCCCCTGTTCCACCAGCCGGCCCAGATACATCACGGCGACGGAATCGGCGGTCTGGGCGATGACACCAAGGTCGTGGGTGATGAAGATGATGCCCATGCCGAACTCGGCAACAAGGTCTTTCATCAGGTCGATGACCTGGGCCTGAATGGTCACGTCAAGGGCGGTGGTGGGTTCGTCGGCAATGAGCAGCTTGGGTTTCGTGGACAGGGCCATGGCGATCATGGCGCGCTGGCGCATTCCTCCCGAAAGCTCAAAGGCAAATTGTTTGAAGCGGGTGGAGGCGTCGGAGATGCCGACACGGTCCAGCATTTCAATGGAAACTTCCCGCGCCTTTTTGGTGGTCATATCGGTATGAATCTGGAGTTGCTCCACCATCTGGTCGCCAATGGTGATGGCGGGGGCAAAGCTGGCCATGGGTTCCTGAAAAATCATGGATATGGCCCCGCCCCTGATAATTTTCAGATCAGTCGAGGTCTGAAGGGACATGACATCGACCGGCCCGTCTTCCAGATGCAGGGCAATTTTGGTGTCGTCCCCATAAACAGCATTATCGGGATTCAGCTTCATCAGCGCCTTGGCGGTGACGGACTTGCCCGAGCCGCTTTCGCCCACCAGGCCCATGACTTTGCCGGCTTCAAGAGTGAAGGACACATCGTCGACGGCGGTTATGCGGCCCTCGTCGGTATCAAACTGCAGGGTGAGGTTGTTTACGTCCAGAAGCCTGTTCATCGCTTGGATTCCCCGTAAGGATCGGCTGCGTCTCTGAGGCCATCTCCGACAAACACAAAAGCCAGGACGAGGGTGATAAAAAATATCACCGGAATGAAATACCATTGATAATTGAGCAGTACATCGGCGCTGGTCACATTTTGCAGCATCACCCCGAGTGAGTTTACCGGGTCTTTCAGTCCCAAACCGATAAAGCTGAGCGCGGTTTCGGAAAGCACCATATAGGGGAATGAAATCACCAGATCCACGATTATGTAGGAAGTGAAGCTGGGCAGCAGGTGTTTGCGAATGACATGGCCGGGAGTGGCCCCGCACAATTGGGCCGCCAGCACATATTCCTGATTGCGTTCGGTCAGCAAATGGGTGCGTACACGGCGGGCAAGAGTGGGCCAGCCAATGAAGCCAAGAATTATGGATATGAAAAAGAATCTTGCCTCAGCGCTCCAAGTGTCGGGGATGAAGGCGGCAAGGGCCATGAACAGGGGAATGGCAGGAACGGTGCGCACTGCATCGGTTATCATCTGGAGAATGGAATCTATCCAGCCTCCGTAATAGCCCGAGACTCCTCCGATTATCAGAGCCAGAACAAAGGCGATAAACACCCCGATGGTGCCCACGGCAAGGGAGGTGTTGATGGCATGGAAGGTGCGCGAGAAGATGTCCTTGCCCCCTGCGTCCGTGCCAAACAGATGTATCTGGCCGGTATCGACTCCGAACAGGTGCTTGTCCGATGTGAAACCGGGAATGGAAAAATCCAGGGCTTCGCCAGGCAGGTTTATGTCGAAGTTCAAGAAACGGTAGCTGTCGCCGGAGACGAAGAACTGCACATAACGGCGCTTGTCTTTGTTGACGGAACTGACCCAGCGGAAATTGGTGGCGGCAGAACGTGTGCGCTCGTAGGTATAAACAAAGGGACGCCAGGAACAGCCGTTTTCGTCGCAGAACTTGGGTATCTGAGGCGCACCGTTCTGGTATTCGGCATTGCGCCCGGCAATGGTGGGATTATAAGGGGTCAGGAAGGGGGCAAAAATTCCCGAAAGAATGAGCAGGATAAGAACAAATCCACCGGCCATGGCCGACTTGTTCCTTTTGAAACGCGCCCAGATGAGTTGGCCCTGGCCGGCGGTGAAATAGGCCTCCTTGCGCTTCTGGTCGAGAGCTTCGTTTGAACTTGTCATGTCTGTCATGGCGCTCTATCCCAGAATACTGCGGCGGATGCGCGGGTCGATGATGGCCAGTGCCATGTCGGTGATGAAGTTAAGCGCCACGATGGAGGCAGTCAGCATGAAGATGATGGCGCCTGCAAGCTGCTGGTCGTTGGAGCGGGCCAGTGCTTCGATCAACAGGGCACCCGCTTCGGTCAGCGTGAGAATAAGCGCGACGATGGGCAACTCGTTAAAGATGCGGTTGAGATCAAAACCCAGCGAATTGACGATTGGGGTCAGGGCGTGTTTTGCCGGATAGCGCAAAAGCAGACGCCGCCCGGATACGCCACGGGCGGCGGCGGCGGTGACATAGAGCTTGCCGATTTCATCGGACATCAGGGCGCGCACGGTCTGGATGGCAAAGGCGGTTGCCGACCAGCCCAGGATGAACACTGGCAGCCAGGCGCGCGAAAGGAAATCCATCACCCGCTCATAGGACCAGGCGGCGTCCCGAAACTCCTTGGAGAAAAGGCCGGTGAGACTGTCACCAAACACCATGGTGGAGAACAGCATGATAATCAGCGCCAGAAGGAAGTTGGGCAATGCCAGCCCGAGATAGGAGATCAGGCGAAGGGAGTTGTTCAAAAACGGATTGTTGGAAGTGGCGGAAATGATGCCAACCGGAATGGCGATGGCATAGGCAACGCCAAGAGCGGCCAGGCAGATGCCAAGGCTGAGCCAGAACTTCTGGCCAAGAAGCTGGTTGATGTTGACCCGAAGGATGCAACTGTCGCCGAAGTCTCCCTGGAAGGCGTTGAAAATCCAGCTTCCCCAGCGTATCAGATAGGGCTGGTCGAGGCCCAGGCGAATGCGCTCGGCCTCGATGTCGGCGATGGAGATGCCCGAACCCTGTGTGTTCTTGAACGCAAGGTAGCGTTCGGCGCAGTCGCCGGGGACAAATTCCATGAGCGTGAAAACGATGAATGAC
>DROE01000051.1 GCA_011322005.1 Devosia sp. | reverse complement strand
TTGGCGACCACAAAAGCTGCACCCGCATTCATCAGCACGATATCACGATAGGCGCCTTGCTCTCCATCAAGAAGCGCAACAATTGCTCTGGCATTGTGGGCCGGGTCGCCACCTGCCAAGTCGGCCGGGTCAGCGAGCGCCAATCCGGCGTCCTTGGGAGAAATCTCAAAGCTGCGCAGGGAGGTGTTTTCAATGGCGGTGACAAAGGTCTTGCCGGTGGTGGTGATTTCATCCAGTCCGTCCGAACCGTGTACGACCCAGGCGGACGAAGCGCCGTTTTCCAGCAGGGCGGCGGCGACCGGCTCGACCCATTCGCGGGCAAAAACCCCCAGAAGGTAGCGTTTCACCCCCGCCGGGTTACTCTGGGGTCCGAGCAGATTGAACATGGTGCGCACGCCCATCTCGGCGCGCGTTGGCCCCACGTGGCGCATGGCCGGGTGGTGGTTGGGCGCAAACATGAAGCCGATGCCCGCCTCACGGATGCAGCGCGACACCCCGGCCGGGTCTAGGTCCAGTTTCACCCCAAGGGCCTGCAACGCCTCGGAAGAACCGGATTTGGAAGAAAGTGCCTTGTTGCCATGCTTGGCCACCGGCACCCCGGACGCGGCAACCACCAGCGCGCTGGCGGTTGAAATATTGTAGGTGCCAGCGCCATCCCCGCCGGTGCCCACAATGTCCATGGCCGTTTCGGGGGCGGCGACCGGCACCATTTTTTCGCGCAGGATGGCTACCGCGCTGGCAATTTCACTGACGGTTTCTCCCTTGAGGCGCAATCCCATCAGAAAAGCGCCAATCTGGGAGGGGGTGGCCTCACCCGCCATGATGGTCGTCATGGCGGCGCGCATTTCCCCGGGGCTGAGGTCGTCACCTGAACTCAGGGTTTCAAGTACGGATTTAATGTCCATGACCTAGGCTGCGTTGAATTTTCTGGCAGTATCAAGAAAGTTTTTCATCAGCTTGTCTCCGTTTTTTGAAGCAATGCTTTCGGGATGGAACTGCACGCCGTGGGTGGGGCCATTCCGGTGCCCCAGCCCCATTATTACACCATCATCAGTGCGCGCGGTAATTTCAAATATTTCGGGTAGGTTTTTTTCTGCAACACAAAGCGAATGATAACGGGTCGCTTCAAACGGGCTGTCGATGTCCGCAAAAACTCCGCTTTGAGTGTGGGAGATTGCTGAAACCTTGCCGTGCATCAGCGTTGGCGAGGCAACAATATCGCCCCCGAAGGCCTGGGCGATGGATTGCAGCCCCAGACAAACGCCAAAGATGGGCGTTGTGCCATGGAAGTGTCTGACCAGTTCAAGGCAAATGCCCGCTTCAGTCGGGGTGCAGGGGCCGGGCGACAAAACGATTGCACCAGGAGCCATCGTGTCGATTTCTTCAAGAGTTATCTTGTCGTTGCGTCTGACCGTCGGGTTTGCCCCCAGCCCGCCCAGCAGATGCACCAGATTGTAGGTAAAACTGTCGTAATTATCTATGACCAGAATATCCATCATTGCCCGACCCGTGCCTGACCGGCAAAGCGCAACGCTTCCTCGGCGGCGCTGAACAGGGCGCGTGATTTGTTCTGGCATTCAAGCTGTTCAAGCTCGGGTTTGGAATCAGCGACAATCCCGGCCCCGGCCTGCACATGGAGCTTGCCATCCTTCAAAATGGCGGTGCGCAATACGATGCAGGTATCCATATAGCCGTCAGCGCCAAAATAGCCCACGCAGCCCCCGTAGACGCCACGACGCGACTTTTCCAGTTCCTCGATTATCTCCATGGCCCGGACCTTGGGCGCACCCGAGACGGTTCCGGCGGGAAAACCGGCGCTGAGCGCATCCACATAGTCAAAGCGCTTGTCGTCCAATTGTCCGGTGACGTTGGAGACGATGTGCATGACGTGGGAATAATATTCGAGGAAAAAGCTGTCGGTGACTTCAACAGTGCCGATTTTTGCCACCCGCCCTACATCATTGCGCCCAAGGTCAAGCAGCATTAAATGCTCGGCCAGCTCCTTGGGGTCGTTCATCAGTTCCTGAGCCATCTCCCGGTCACGTTTGGGCGTTGCGCCGCGTTTGCGGGTGCCGGCGATGGGGCGGATGGTGACTTCGCCCCTGTCCACCCGCACCAGAATCTCGGGGCTGGAACCGGCAATAGCAAAACTGCCGAAATCCAGAAAATACATGTACGGGGAGGGGTTGGTGCGCCGAAGCGCCCTGTAAAGCGCCATCGGGGGCAGGGGAAAATCGGCGGAAAAACGCTGGCTCAGCACCACCTGAAATATGTCCCCGGCGGTGATATATTTTTTTGCCTTTTCGACCATGGCGAAATATTCAGCCTCTGAGGTGTTGCTGGTCACTTCGATTCTATCAATATCCTGCTCGACGCTTTGCAGGGGCAGGGCGCGCGCCAGCCGGGCCAGCGCATCATCGATGCGGTTGTGCGCCGCCTCAAAGGCCTGTTTTGCGGTGACCCTTTCACGAAAATATACCGGAGCGGTGATATAGAGTTCGTCCTTGAGGGTGTCGAACACCGCCAGCAGCGCGGGGCGGATGAGGATGGTGTCGGGGGTGGCCAGGTCATCGGGGTTGGCGTCGGGCAACTCCTCCATGTGACGCACCATATCGTAGCCCAGATAGCCGTAAAGACCGGCGGACTGGGCCGGAACGCCTTCGGGAGCCGCAATCTGGCTTTCGCCGACCAGAGTGCGCAGGGCCATGAGAGGCTCTGCCTCGACAGGCTCGAAGCTGTCAGGGTTCAAGGCGGCGTTCCGGTTGACGAAGGCCTTCCCGTTCTCGACCTTGAGAACAAGGTCGGGCTCCAGTCCAATCATGGAATGACGGCCCCGGGTCGCCCCATTTTCCACCGACTCGAGCAAAAAGCAGTTGGAGCGCCCTTCCGCCAGTTTCAGATAGGTGCTGACCGGGGTTTCCAGGTCGGCGACGACCCGGCGCCAGACAATCTGACCGGTGCCTTTGTCGTAGGCATCGGCAAAGCGTTCAAACTCCTGGTCGCGTGGGGTCGCGTTCATGCCTAGTTAAATCCGGAACCGCCTGCCGACAGGCCCAGAACCTGATTGAGCACGCCCTGATTGACACGAACCTGGGCGTCGTCGCGCAAAGCGTTGGCGAAATCGGAATACACATCATTACGAAATCCGAGCCGGACCTGGTCCAGTTCTTCCGGGGTAAGCTCTGTTTCACCCGGAATGACCGATCTTACCTGAAAAACAACGCGCTCCCCCGTTCCACTGAGCGCGGTTCCGGCATATCCCACGCCGCCGGAATAGGCAGCCTGGGCAACGGTCTGGTCGATTATGGAACTGCCGTCCCCCGCCCGGCTTGCGGGTTGTGATGTCTGGGGAAACAATCCGTTGGCAACGGCCATATCGGCAAACGGTATGCCATCTTCCAGTTGCTGAACCAGTTCGTCCGCCCGTTCGGCCAGAGCGGCGCGGCGTTTTTCCCACAGCCAGGCGGTCTCCAGGGGGCCGCGCACTTCTTCAAGCGTCTGGTCTCTTGCCTCTTCAACCTCAAGCAGGTCAAACCACAGTGTTTTGTTGGCGCCCATCAGAATCGAGGCGGTCAGCCCACCAATCTCCGTCTGAAAAATAGTACCGGCAACCCGGCTCACCTCTTCGTCATTCAGATCAAGAGACTCCAGCAACTCATTCCCGTTCTGAGTGATAGTTGTTTCCACAAGCTCCAGACCGAACGCCTCGGCGATTTTGTCCATGTCGACGAAGGCGGCGCGTTGTTCTTCGATCTGGTCGAGCACATCCACATATTGCTCACGGGCCCGCGCAATGGCGAGGCGCTGGGCAATCTCGTCTTCAACATCGCCAAGTGGTATCTGCCCTCCAGACTGAATGGACGTGACGGTTATTGCGCGTTTGCCCTGCACACCCTGCACAATCGCGGTCTCGCCCGGCTCAAGTGAAAAGGCAGCTTCAGCCAGCTTCTCGTCGGTTATCTGCTCCCGGCTCAGGGCGCCAAGCTCCGTGGCATCAAGACCGGCTTCTGCCACCAGGTCGTTAAAACTCTTGCCGCTTGCCAGTCCGAACTCAAACCAGCGCACCTGGGCATCCGTGGGGAGTTGCAACTGCGAAATGTTGCGGGTTTCGGCCCGTATCAGGTTATCCTTGGTACGTTCGTATTCCGCCTCAATCGCAGACTGGTCAATCTCATAGGTTTTTGCCAGTGCCTCGGGCGTAAGTTCAATAGCACGTATTCTGCGTTTCTCCGGCGTTCGGTACCGTTGCTGATTTTCTTCGAGAAACTCTGTGAGCACTTCGTCGGTCGGCGAGGCAATGGGCAAAAGCATATCCTCGCTGACTATGACGTAGTCAAGGATTCGTCGGTCCGCGTTGAAGCGCCGCGCCAGCTCCGCCACCGTTTCCGGAACGTAAATGCGGCTGAACATACCAAGGGCGATCTGCTGTCGCATGGCAGCCTCCCGGCGGATCTGAAAGAACTCGTTTTCTGTGTAGCCGCTGCGCTGCAGGACCTGTTCGAACACGTTGCGGTCAAATGCCCCGAGAGTTCCGCCAAAATTGGGGTCCAGCGCCAGGATTTCTCCCAATTTTTCATCGGAAAGCCCCAGTGAAAACTGCTCGGCGAGCGTGTTGAGAGCCATCTCCGTGCTCAGTTGGGTCAGCACGTTTCCCGGTATGCCGAATGCCACCGCCTGCTCGGGGGTCGGAGTAGAGCCTATCTGGCGGGAAATGTTGTTTATCTGTGTGCTGTAGGCCCGCTGGAAGTCCCGCGTTGATATGTCCTTGTCGCCCACACGTGCAATTGTATTGGTGCCAATTGAACTGATAACTCCGGTGATGCCGAAGCCGGCCAGCCCTACGAGCAGAAAGGCTCCCAGTATTTTCCCCGGCCAGGTGGTGGCGAATTTGCGAAGACTGTCAAGCATTCAAGTTCCATTCATAACGAAGATCTAGTGCAACTTTCCGGGGCGGGCAATCGCTGCATTTCGTTGCAGTATCAATTTTCTTGCAGCCAAAAGTCCGGCCAAAGCTTGTCCCTGTTATTCAAAGTGCTAAGAACGCCTCAGAGTGCCGTTTTCATGCGTTGTGCCTCGGGCACGCGGAAATGTGTTCTGGCCTCTCGGATAAGACAATAACAAGCGTCGCGCAAGGGGGAGGTGCCTCAAGCAATGCCGAACACCATCAGGCCGCTAATCGCGGGAAACTGGAAAATGAACGGGTTGCGCGCCAGCCTCCGCGAAATCCGGGCAATGGCAGAGAAGGTCTCCGGCAAGGACCGGCCCGATTGCGATGTGCTTGTTTGCCCGCCGGCGACCTTGCTGGCTGAAGCCGTGGCGCTCAGCGCCGATAGCCCGCTGGCAACAGGGGGGCAGAATTGCCATGTGGCCCGGACTGGCGCGCACACTGGTGATGTAAGTGCTGAAATGCTGGCGGATGCGGGAGCGCGTTTTGTTATTGTGGGGCACTCCGAGCGGCGCAGTGACCATGGCGAGACTGATGGCGTGGTGCAGGCCAAGGCGCGGGCGGCGCTGGATGCGGGGCTCGTGCCGATTATCTGTGTCGGAGAGACCGGGGCCCAGCGCCTGGATGCTTTGGCAATTACCGTTGTGGAACACCAACTGGACGGCTCCGTCCCGCAGCTTCAGGAGAATGAGCAAATTGTCATTGCCTATGAGCCGGTCTGGGCCATCGGAACCGGGGAGGTGGCCACCCCGGCCGATATCCTGCGCATGCATGCATCAATACGGGACTGGCTGGTAAGCAGGCTGGCGCTCAAGGGCCAAGAAACACGCATTCTTTATGGCGGCTCCGTGAAACCTGAAAACGCCGCTGAAATTCTTGCGCTTGCCAATGTGAATGGCGGTTTGGTGGGCGGTGCCAGCCTCAAGGCCCGAGATTTTCTGGCAATTGCGGATGCCGCTTGACGGCCGGAGGATTTCGCCCCATATGCGTGTGAACAATTAATTGTCACAAGCGGGTGGTATTTGCGAACGCTTGGTAGTAGAACCGCGCAGATTTTTTTCAAAAGAACCTGCCAGTTCCGTGTTGACATCTGGAAGAGACTGAACGGCCATGGCCAATGTCCTTATTGTAGCCTATCTGCTTATCGTGCTGGCGCTCATCGCCGTGATCCTGTTGCAGCGCTCTGAGGGCGGCGGCCTGGGGATGGGAGGCGGAGGCGGCAGCGGCGGCGGGCTGGTGAGTGCCCGCGGTTCGGCCAATCTGCTTACGCGAACAACCGCAATTCTGGCGGCCTTGTTCATGGGTACGGCCATTGTGCTCACGATCGTCGCCGACCTGGACCGCAGCACCGACCGGGTTTTGACCGGTGCCGAGGGAAGTGTGATCGGCGAAGAAGGCGTCACCGTTCTTGATGCGCTCAATGAGCTTCAGGGAGAAACAGGAGGTGGTCTTCCGGTTCCTGGCAATCTGCCGGTCCCGACAGACGGCGTGCCGGCACCAGATGCGGCCGGTAACAACGTCTCTGACCTGCCTGTGCCGACAGTTCCGGACACGGGAACGAACAATTAAGCGCCGCGCACACAGAATTGTAAACAAAGGGGGTGCGTGCATCCCCTTCTTTTTTGAGATATTTTCTCTTCGGCCCATAAACTCCTGTCCGAATCATCTCCGCGGCGATTAAGGTTAGTGCCCATGGCTCAGTATGTATTTATCACTGGAGGCGTGGTTTCCTCGCTTGGCAAAGGTCTGGCATCCGCAGCAATCGGCGCTGCGTTGCAGGCACGCGGCTACAGGGTGCGTCTGCGCAAGCTCGATCCTTATCTCAATGTTGATCCCGGCACCATGTCACCCACCCAGCACGGCGAGGTCTTTGTGACCGACGACGGCGCCGAAACGGATCTGGATCTGGGGCACTATGAGCGTTTTACCGGACGTTCGGCCAACCAGCAGGACAACATCACCACCGGGCGCATATACTCCGACATCATTGCCAAAGAACGCCGTGGCGACTATCTGGGGGCCACGGTTCAGGTCATCCCCCATGTGACCGACCGCATCAAGGCTTTCATACTTGATGGAAATGAAGAGTTCGACTTCGTGCTTTGCGAAATCGGCGGCACCGTCGGCGATATCGAGGCGTTGCCGTTTTTCGAGGCCATCCGCCAGTTGGGCAACGAATTGCCCCGGGGGGATGCGGCTTATATTCACCTTACGCTTCTGCCCTATATCCCGAGTGCGGGGGAGTTGAAAACCAAACCAACCCAGCACTCGGTCAAGGAATTACGCTCCATCGGCATTCAGCCCGACATTCTTCTGGTGCGCTGCGACCGGCCTATTCCTGAAGCTGAGAGACGCAAGCTTGCACTGTTCTGCAATGTGCGTGAGAGTGCGGTTGTTCAGGGGCTGGACGTACAGAGCATCTATGATGTGCCCATCACCTATCACAAGGAGGGGCTGGACGCGGAGTTGCTCAGGGCTCTTGGCATCTCCAATGCGCCCGAGCCGGACCTTTGTGCCTGGGAGGCGGTGTCCGATGGTATCCACAACGCCGAGGGCGAAGTCAATATTGCCATTGTGGGCAAATATACCGGCCTCAAGGACGCCTACAAATCCCTCTCCGAAGCACTGGCCCATGGGGGCATCGCCAACCGGGTGAAGGTCAATATCCGCTGGATTGATTCTGAGATTTTTGAAAAGGACGACCCGTCGCCGTTTCTTGAGGGGGTTCATGGCATTCTGGTCCCCGGAGGATTTGGAAAGCGCGGCTCAAAAGGCAAGATTGCGGCGGCGGAATTTGCCCGCCTTCGCGGCGTTCCTTATTTTGGCATATGTTTTGGCATGCAGATGGCCTGCATCGAGGCGGCGCGCAACACAGCGGGCATAGAAGAGGCCGGCTCCACTGAGTTCGGTCCCACCAAGGAGCCGGTGGTCGGCCTGATGACCGAGTGGGTGAAAGGTAACAAAAAACAGGAACGCTCAAAGGATGCCGACAAAGGCGGCACCATGCGGCTGGGGGCCTATACGGCGCAGCTGACAAGGGGTAGTCGCGTTGCCGACATCTACGGTGAGCGCTCGGTTTCCGAACGCCACCGGCACCGCTACGAGGTCAACATGGCCTATCGCAAGGTGCTTGAAGCCAACGGTCTGCTGTTTTCGGGCGTTTCTCCAGACGGGGAACTGCCTGAAATCATCGAGCGCACCGACCATCCCTGGTTTATCGGGGTGCAGTTCCACCCCGAACTGAAATCCCGTCCCTTTGAGCCGCACCCGCTTTTTGCTTCGTTCATCAAGGCGGCTATCGACCAGAGCCGGATGGTTTAATCGCTGCAAAGGGTGCGCAATGGCTGACCTGATAAACCTTCGAAATGCCTGCAAACAAAAAACCCGGCTTGATAAAGAGCACCAGGCCGAGGCAAACCGGATAAAATTCGCTAAAACAAAGGCCAAGAAACAAAAGTCCGCGATGGAAAAATCCAGACTTGAGCGCAAACTGGATGACCACAAACGGGGCTTGCAGGTGAATTCTCAGCCATGAAGGTGTTCTGACAACGTTACGTTTAACGACAAACAAAACCCGCACTTTCACTTGGTTTTTTTTGGGGGTACACTCGCGGTCGACTGAAACAGCCTGGGACATTTGAATGTATCTCAACCTGAGGCATGCTGAAATTATCGACCTTGCAAAGGTGCAGGGGCGTGTGTTGGTGGATGACCTTTCCGCCCGCTTCAAAGTCTCCCCCCAAACAATTCGCAAGGACCTCAACGAGCTGTGCGAGCGAAAATATCTTTCGCGTATCCACGGGGGCGCGCTGTTTCCCTCGGGCACCGAGAATATGGAGTATGAACAGCGCCGACTGATTTCAAGGGAGGAAAAGGAAGCAATTGGAAAGGCTGCCGCCAAGCTGATTCCCGACAATGCGTCCCTGTTCATCAATATCGGCACAACGACGGAAGCGGTCAGTCAGGCATTGCTGCAACATCGGGGCCTGATGGTGATCACCAACAATATCAATGTGGCCAACCGTCTGCGGGTTTATCCGGAGTTCGAGGTGATCATTGCCGGTGGCGTGGTACGTGCTTCAGATGGCGGCGTTGTCGGCGAGGCCGCGGTGGACTTTATCCGCCAGTTCAAGGTTGACTATGCGGTTATCAGCGCCTCAGCCCTGGACCAGAACGGTGCTTTGCTCGACTATGACTTCCGGGAGGTCAAGGTGGCCCGTGCAATCATGGAAAACGCCCGCCATGTCATTCTGGTAGCGGACAGCACCAAATTCGAGCGCACAGCGCCAGTTCGCATCGGACATCTCTCGCAGATAGATACGTTTGTGACCAATCACGACGTTCTGGATTCCGTGCGGAAAATATGCACCGAAAGCGATGTGCGCCTGATTGAAGTCTGAGGAGCCCGGCAGTCCCCCGAGGCCACCGGTTTGTTGCGGCTTTCCAACAAGGTCCAGAAACCGCAGTCAACGCACATTGCTCCGGCAAAAGGGAACGTGATGCAATTCAACGCGGCTGGGGTAACATGCTTCATTGCCATACAAGTATGTCTTAATTCACTTGACAGAGAGGTGAATTGCGTTTGTAGTGCGTTTGGTTTCGTTTAAGCGGTCGATAAACTGCAAGTGAAACCAAGGAGGCATTTCAGTGAGCGACGTCGAACGCTTTGACATTTTTGTCATTGGGGGAGGTATCAACGGGTGCGGTATCGCGCGCGACGCGGCCGGACGCGGGTACAGTGTTTGCCTTGCCGAGATGAACGACCTGGCAAGTGGCACCTCCTCGGGCGCCACAAAGCTTATTCATGGTGGCCTGCGTTATCTGGAATATTATGAATTCCGTCTGGTGCGCGAGGCGCTTTTTGAGCGTGAGCGCCTGTGGTCCATCGCGCCTCACATCATCTGGCCCTTACGCTTTGTTCTGCCCATTCATTCGGGCCTGCGTCCGGCCTGGCTGTTGCGGCTTGGACTGTTCATCTACGATCATCTGGGAGGGCGCAAACTTCTGCCCCCCGCCAGAACCCTTGACATGTCGCGCGATGAAGTGGGCAGACCCTTAAAGCCTCTCTACACCAGAGCGTTTGAATATTCCGATGCCTGGGTCAACGATGCACGCCTGGTGGTGTTGAACGCCCGCGATGCCGCCGACAATGGTGCGCAGATCATGGTTCGCACCAGGGTCGTATCGGCCCGGCACAAGGGTGACTACTGGGAGGTCAAGGTGGAGGCCGCCTTCGGCGAGGTGCAAACGATCGAGGCGCGGGCGCTGATCAACGCTGCCGGTCCCTGGGTCGATAATATCCTTGCCGATGTGGTTGGCGAAGACGACGGAAAAAGTGTGCGACTGGTACAGGGAAGCCACATTGTGGTGCGTAAACTTTTTGACCATGACCGCTGTTATATTTTTCAGAATGCCGATGGCCGGATAATTTTTGCCATCCCCTATGAGGAAGATTTTACTCTGATCGGCACCACAGATCGCGATTATGACGGTGACCCCGGGGAAGTGAAAGCTTCGGAGGAGGAAATATCCTACCTGTGCGATGCTGCCAGCGAATATTTTATCAACCCCATTGTTCCCGATGATGTGGTCTGGTCCTATTCGGCGGTGCGCCCTCTGATGGGGGATGGCGGCTCCAAGGCTCAGGAAGCGACCCGTGACTATGTACTCACCCTTTTGCAGGGTAATGGCGGTGCACCATTGCTGAATATTCACGGTGGCAAGCTGACCACCTATCGCAAGCTGGCCGAGGCGGCTCTGGACAAGATTTCCGGATTTATCGGCAACAAGGGCGAAGAATGGACGGCCACCAAACCACTGCCGGGGGGAGATTTCTCCGTAACTGGCTTTGCCGATTTGGTGGCAAAACTGCGCGCCCGCTATACTTTTCTTGGCGCGCGCCACGCCCGTCGGCTGACCCGGCTTTATGGCACCAGGGCTTTTGAGGTGCTGGGGGAGGCGGCTGCCCTTGAAGATCTGGGGACCTTGTTTGGCGATGACCTCTATCAGGCCGAAGTTGACTATCTGGTCGCTACCGAGTGGGCGGTGAGTGTTGAGGATGTTTTGTGGCGGCGCACAAAAAGAGGGTTGTGGCTTTCCGGGGACGAAACAAAACGGCTCGAAGCCTATCTGAAAGAAATCCAGGCAAACTCACAAACCAGGGCAGCGGAATGATGCAGGCTTGCGGATATGGGGGAGGAACAAGTGCTTGAACTGCAAAACGTCTCCAAGCGGGTTGGTGCCGAGTTTCATATCCGTGATGTTTCTCTCCGGCTGGAGCCGGGTTCTCTTAACGTGTTGCTGGGACCCACCCTTGCGGGCAAGACCAGCCTGATGCGTCTGATGGCGGGGCTTGACCGGCCCACGGAGGGCAGCGTCCTGGTGGATGGGAAAGATGTCACCGGTGTGCCCGTGCAAAGACGCAATGTGGCCATGGTCTACCAGCAATTCATCAACTATCCGACCCTGACTGTCTACGAAAACATAGCGTCCCCTTTGCGCCTGAGCGGTGTCAGCAAGGCCCAAATTGATGAAGAAGTGCAAAAGGCTGCCAGGCTGATGCAACTGACGGAGTTTCTGGACCGCACGCCCCTTTCCCTTTCCGGCGGCCAGCAACAGCGCACCGCCCTGGCCCGAGCCGTGGTTAAAAAGGCAGCTTTGGTTTTGCTCGACGAACCATTGGCCAATCTGGATTACAAGCTGCGTGAGGAACTGCGCGAGGAACTGCCCAAAATATTTGCTGAATCGGGAACGGTTTTTGTCTATGCGACGACCGAGCCCAGCGAAGCCTTGCTGCTGGGCGGCAACACCGCCGCTTTGAGCGAGGGGCGGGTTACCCAGTTTGCGCCCACCGTTGATGTGTTCCGGCAACCGGTCGATATCACAACCGCCCAGACATTTTCCGACCCGCCCATGAACACCATTGAGGTCAAGAAGGCCAAAAACACTTTTCATCTGGGCGAAGCGGCTCAGCTTGTGGTGCCCAAGGGCTATTGGGGTCTGCCCGACGGGGCCTATACCATCGGTTTTCGCGCCCATCACCTGTTGATGAGCCGTCCTCCGGAAACCACAAAAAACAACCCCCTGAAGGGCACGGTCACCATCACCGAAATCACCGGGTCTGAAAGTTTCATACATGTCAGTTGCGCCGGGCAGAACTGGGTGATGATTGCCCGGGGCGTACACAATTATGACCCCGGTGACGCCATTGAAGTGTTTGTCGATACCCGGCACCTGCTGGTTTTTGATGCCGAGGGCACCACCATCCATTCCGCAACCGAACAACAGGCGGCGTGAGGCAGCGAAGATGGCACGGATTGACCTTCAGCATTTGAGACACTCCTACATCGAGAACCCTATCGGGGTTGAGGATTATGCCCTCAAGGAAGTGGACTATACCTGGGAGGATGGCGGAGCCTATGCGCTGCTGGGGCCATCGGGCTGCGGCAAGACCACGCTTTTGAACATCATCTCCGGTCTGCTCAGGGTTTCCGAAGGCAAAATCCTGTTTGACGGCAAGGACGTTACCGCGTTGCAGCCCGAGGGGCGCAATATCGCGCAGGTTTTCCAGTTCCCCGTTGTTTACGACACCATGAGCGTGCACGACAATCTTGCTTTCCCCCTGCGCAACCGCGGGGTTGGAGAAGACGAGGTCAAACGCCGGGTATCCGAAACGCTGGATATGCTCGACCTGACAAAATGGTCGGACAGGAAGGCGCGCGGACTGACCGCCGACGTCAAACAGAAAATCTCTCTTGGCCGGGGCATGGTGCGCTCCGATGTCAACGCGATTCTGTTCGACGAGCCGCTGACCGTTATTGACCCGCACCTGAAATGGCAATTGCGCTCTCAGCTCAAACTGCTGCACAAGCAGTTCGGCCACACCATGGTTTATGTCACCCATGACCAGACCGAAGCGCTGACTTTTGCTGACAAGGTCGTGGTCATGTATGAGGGCGAAATTGTCCAGATTGGTACGCCCGAAGAACTGTTCGAGCGCCCCAGCCACACATTTGTCGGCTATTTCATCGGCTCTCCGGGGATGAATGTGCTGCCTGTCGATATAGAGGGGCGCACCGCACGAATTGGCAGTACGGAATTTGAACTGGCAGGGGTTCCCGAACTCAAACCCGGCTCCCGCACCGACCTGGGCATTCGCCCCGAATTCATTGTGCTGGGGGAGGAGGGCATTCCTGTTTCGGTAAACAAGGTTGAAGATGTTGGTCACCACAAGATTGTCAGGGCCGCCATTCAGGACCAGGACATTTCCATTGTCATTGATGAAAACGCCAGTGTGCCTGCTGACCCCCATGTGGTGTTCGAGCCTGACCGGGTGAGTATCTACGCCAACGACTGGCGCGTGGAAATGGGGGGGTGAGCCGATGAACAAAACCCAGAACAACAAAGCCTGGTTTCTTGTGCTGCCGGTGCTGCTTATCGTTTCGCTCAATGCCATCGTGCCGCTGATGACGGTGGTCAATTATTCGGTGCAGGAAACGTTCGGCAACAACCTGTTCTTCTTTGAAGGGGTTAAATGGTTCCGCGAGGTTCTGGCTTCGGAACGCTTTCGGGCCTCCCTGCTGCGCCAGTTCTCATTTACCTTCATCATTTTGGCAATCGAAATTCCCTTAGGCGTCGCCATAGCTCTTTCCATGCCAAAAAAGGGCATCTGGGCCTCGGTCTGTCTGGTGCTGATGTCGTTACCGCTGCTTATTCCGTGGAATGTAGTCGGTGCCATGTGGAACATTTTTGCCCTGCCTGATATCGGCCTTCTGGGCTATACGCTAAATGCCATCGGCTTTGACTATAACTTTACCAGTCAGGCAATTTCAGCATGGTTCACCGTCATCCTGATGGATGTCTGGCACTGGACCTCGCTGGTGGTGCTTCTGGCCTATGCGGGCCTGCGTTCCATTGACGACAGCTATTATCAGGCTGCCCGCATCGACGGGGCCTCCAGATGGGCGGTGTTCCGCTACATTCAGTTACCCAAGCTCAAACATGTTCTGACCCTGGCCTTCCTGTTGCGCTTCATTGACAGTTTCATGATTTATACCGAACCCTTCGTGCTTACCGGCGGGGGGCCGGGCAACACCACCACCTTCCTTTCCATCGACCTGGTCAAATCGGCGCTGGGAGAATTCAACCTTGGAGCCGCCGGGGCCATGAGCCTGATTTATTTCCTGATGACGCTTCTGGTGTGCTGGCTGTTTTATACGCTGGCCATGCGGGGAGAAGAGAAATGAAGAACTTCCGCTGGTTTGTGCCAACGCTCTACATTCTGTTTCTGATGGCACCCATCTATTGGCTGTTGAATATGTCGTTCAAGACCACAAACGAGATCCTTGGCGGCTTCAGCCTTTGGCCGCAGGCTTTCACCATCGATTCCTACGTGGAAATCCTGACCAATCCGGTCTGGTATAGCGGTTACCTTAACTCGCTGACCTATGTGGTTATGAACACGCTCATTTCGGTGAGTTTTGCCCTGCCGGCGGCCTACGCATTCTCGCGTTATCGGTTCCTTGGCGACAAACACCTGTTTTTCTGGCTTCTGACCAACCGCATGGCCCCCCCGGCGGTATTTGCCCTGCCGTTCCTCCAGCTCTATTCCTCCATGGGACTGTTCGATACCCCCCTGGCGGTGGCGCTGGCCCACGCCCTGTTCAACATTCCGCTCTCGGTGTGGATTCTTGAGGGGTTCATGTCCGGAGTTCCCAAGGAAATTGACGAAACCGCCTATATTGACGGCTATTCGTTCCCGCGCTTTTTCGTCAAGATTTTCATGCCCCTGATTGCCAGTGGCATCGGGGTGACGGCATTTTTTGTCTTCATGTTCTCCTGGGTCGAACTGCTGCTGGCCAAAACGCTCACTTCCGTTGCAGCCAAACCCATTGCCGCGGTGATGACGCGCACTTCGAGCACGGCGGGTTATGAGCTTGGCCTTCTGGCCGCCGCCGGAGTGCTCACGATTATCCCTGGCGCCATCGTCATCTGGTTTGTGCGCAATCACATCGCCAAGGGCTTTGCCATGGGGCGGGTGTAGTCATGGGGAGGGCGTAACGATGATGGATTTATCCTGGATGGCGTGGACGTGGCAGACGGCAACGTTCTTTATTGTTATCGCTCTGCTTATTCTGGCCATGGGCCTGTGGGAGAGAATAGACCCCGGCGGCGGCCCCAGACACGGGGTGCTGGGCCTTGATACAACACGCGGAGACCGGCTTTTTATTTCCCTGCTCGGCTCCGCCTATATTCACCTTGGATGGCTCGCCCTTACCAGCGCGCCACTCTGGGGTGCCACTGTCATTTCAGTGATTTTTGCCCTTGCGGTTTACCGCTGGGTGTAAAGGAGTGCTGAAATGAAAATACCCCCGCTAGCGGTTTCTGGAAGGTTTGAAGCACCAGGGCCGCAGCGAGGGTACGACGCGGACGAAATGTCTTTGCGCCTTTGGCACATGTCAACCCTGTTCAGGGAAGACAAGTCCGCGTCGTCTACCCGAATTTCGGGCCAAATGACAACCTTAATGGGAGGAAAACCCAATGAAACTACGATTACTGGCATCAACGGCCGCTCTTGCGGTGCTGCTGGGTACAGGAATGGCCCTGGCAGGACCGGAAGAAGCGGCACGCTGGATTGCCGATGAATTCCAACCCTCGACGCTTTCTGTGGATGAGCAGATGGCGGAGATGCAATGGTTCATTGATGCAGCGGCGCCTTTCGCCGGCATGGAGATCAATGTCCTGTCGGAAGGCATTCCAACCCACTCTTACGAATCTGAAGTGCTCACCAAAGCCTTTGAGGAAATCACCGGCATCAAGGTGAACCATCAGATTCTTGGCGAAGGCGAAGTTGTTCAGGCCGTGCAAACGCAAATGCAGACCGGGCGCAATCTTTATGATGGTTATGTCAATGACAGTGATCTGATTGGCACCCACTCGCGTTTGCAATTGGCAGTCAACCTGACCGACTTCATGGCGGGCGAGGGCGCCGATGTAACCAATCCGGGTCTGGACCTTGATGACTTTATCGGCCTCCCCTTCACAACGGGACCCGATGGCAAGGTCTATCAGTTGCCCGACCAGCAGTTTGCCAACCTTTATTGGTTCCGCAAGGACTGGTTCGATGACCCCGACCTTCAGGCCCAGTTCAAGGACCTTTATGGCTATGATCTGGGTGTGCCGGTCAACTGGTCGGCCTATGAAGACATCGCCCAGTTCTTTACCGTCACCGTGCAGGAAATCAACGGCGAGCGCATCTATGGCCATATGGACTATGGCAAGCGTGCACCCGACCTTGGCTGGCGTATGACTGATGCCTGGCTTTCCATGGCCGGTGCCGGTTCGGTCGGTCTTCCCAATGGCCGCCCCATTGATGAATGGGGTATCCGCATGGAAGAAGGCTCTTGCAACCCGGTGGGCGCTTCCGTCACCCGCGGGGGTGGTACCAATGGCCCGGCGGCTGTCTATGCCATTCGCAAATGGGATGAATGGCTGCGTGCCTATGCTCCCCCCAGCGCTGCAAGCTACGACTTTTATCAGTCGCTGCCTGCCTTGAGCCAGGGTAACGTGGCCCAGCAGATTTTCTGGTACACCGCCTTTACCGCCGACATGGTGAAGCCCCGGTCCGAAGGTAACAACACGGTTGACGAAAATGGCTTCCCCCTGTGGCGGATGGCTCCTTCCCCCAAGGGTCCTTATTGGGAAGAAGGCCAGAAGCTTGGTTATCAGGATGCCGGATCGTGGACATTTTTCAAGTCCACACCGGTTGACCGTATGAAGGCGGCATGGCTTTATGCTCAGTTTGTCACCTCCAAGACGGTTGACGTGCGCAAATCCCATGTGGGCCTGACCTTCATCCGGGACAGCACGGTGCGCCATGAGAGCTTTACCGAACGCGCGCCAAAACTTGGTGGGCTGGTTGAGTTCTATCGCTCACCGGACCGGGTATTGTGGACACCAACCGGTGTCAACGTTCCCGATTATCCCAAGCTGGCTCAGATATGGTGGCAGCAGATTGGTGATGTGAACTCGGGTGCCTTTACCCCGCAACAGGCCATGGACCGTCTGGCGGCTGAAATGGACCTGACCATGTCCCGCATGCAGGCCGCTGACGAAGCCGCCAATGTTTACGGTGGTTGTGGTCCGCGTCTGAACCCCGAAGTTGACGCTTCGGAGTGGATTGGCAAGGGCGGAGCCAAGGCGATGCTGGACAATGAGAAGCCCCAGGGCGTCACCATTGCCTATGAGGACATCATCCAGCGCTGGCAGTAGGCCAGCTTTGATGGGGGCGCCTGAAGAGAAGACGGGAATCCAATTCCGCAGCTTTCAGGACAGCCCCTTCTGAGAAAAATGAGGTGCCGGATCCCAAAATGGGTTCCGGCGCTTTTTCTTTTGGGGTATGGCATTGTTCCGCGCTGGTGAATGGTTATATGGGAAGCATCAGAAACAGTCCTTATCAGGAGCATTGCAAAATGAGCGTAAGGTTGGGCGATACCGCCCCAAATTTCACAGCCGATACAACACAGGGCAAAATCAATTTCCACGAATGGATCGGAAATTCCTGGGTCTTTTTCTTCAGTCATCCGGCGGATTTTACCCCCGTATGCACCACCGAAATGGGGCGTACGGCACAGCTTGGGGACGAATTCGCAAAGCGCAACGTCAAGCCAATCGGCCTTTCAACCGACAGCGTTGAGGAACACAACAAGTGGATTCTTGATGTCAACGACACCCAGAATACCGAGTTAAAATTCCCTATCATTGCCGACAAAAGCTTGGAAGTGGCCCAGCTTTACGACATGATCCATCCCAATACCAACACCACCGAGGCGGTACGTTCCGTTTTCATCATCGACCCCAGCAAAAAGGTTCGCCTGACCCTGACCTACCCGATGAATGTGGGCCGCAATTTTGATGAAATCCTCAGGGTTATCGACGCGCTGCAACTGGCCGACGAAAAAACCATCGCCACCCCCGCGGACTGGGCACCGGGCGACAAGGTGATTATTCCGCTCTCGGTTTCCGATAAGGACGCTGCAAGCAAATACCCCAATGGCTTTGAGACTGTTCGCCCCTATCTGCGCACGACGAAACTTTAGGAAAAAAATGGATAACTTCAGCCGCGCCGCATGAAAATGCGGGGCGGCTTTTTATGTCGCTGTTTGTCTTGAACAATCAATGCCGGGACCTTTCCATTTGTCCCCGCAGGGCGTATCAAACACGCAAAACAGCCAAAACAAGGAAAGCTCCCATGTCCTGCATCATTGATGTTGCCGCCCGCCAGATTTTTGACAGCCGGGGCAACCCCACCATTGAAGTAGATGTGGTGCTTGACGATGGCAGTTTCGGACGCGCCGCCGTGCCTTCGGGCGCGTCGACCGGTGCCCATGAGGCGGTTGAACTGCGTGATGGTGGTCGTGAATATATGGGCAAGGGCGTTTTGAAAGCGGTGGACAATGTCGACACGCTGATTGCCGATGAAATCCACGAGATGGACGCGCTGGACCAGATCGGCATTGACAGGGCGATGATGGAACTGGACGGCACGCCCAACAAGAGCAAACTGGGTGCCAACGCCATTCTGGGTGTCTCGCTTGCTGTTGCCAAGGCGGCGGCTGAAAGTTCCGAATTGCCCCTGTTTCGCTATCTGGGAGGGCCCAACGCCCATATCATGCCGGTGCCGATGATGAATATCATCAATGGCGGGGCCCATGCGGACAATCCCATTGATATTCAGGAGTTCATGGTGATGCCTGTCGGAGCGCATTCGATAGCTGATGCAGTACGGGTAGGCTCCGAAATTTTTCATACGCTGAAAAAGGCCCTCTCCGAAAAAGGTCACAACACCAATGTCGGGGACGAGGGCGGATTTGCCCCCAATCTGGCTTCGGCCGATGTGGCGCTGGGGTTCATTATGAACGCCATCGAGAAGGCGGGGTTCCGGCCCGGCGAGGACGTGGCGCTGGCGCTGGATTGCGCGGCTTCGGAATACTACAGAAACGGCAAATATGAAATGACCGGGGAGGGCAGGAGCCTGTCCCCGGACGAGCATGTGGCCTATCTGGCCGACCTTGTTGCCCGCTATCCCATCATTTCGGTTGAAGACGGCATGGACGAGGACGACTGGGACGGCTGGAAAACCCTTACCGATACTCTTGGAGACAAATGCCAGCTTGTGGGTGACGACCTGTTCGTCACCAACACCGAACGCCTGAAGTCCGGCATCAAGATGGGGGTTGCCAACTCCATTCTGGTCAAGGTCAACCAGATTGGCACCTTGAGTGAAACCTTTGAGGCGGTGGAAACGGCCCACCGCGCTGCCTATACTTCGGTGATTTCCCACCGCTCGGGTGAGACCGAGGACGCAACCATCGCCGACCTGGCGGTGGCGCTGAATTGCGGGCAGATAAAAACCGGCTCGCTGTCGCGCTCCGAGCGGCTGGCCAAATACAACCAGCTCATCCGTATCGAAGAGCAGTTGGGCGACGCGGCAGTTTATGCGGGGAAAGGCGTGGTGAGAGGGGGCTGAACCTCTCTTTGTTTTCAACAGGAGTTGAAGGGACCAATGCCCACCACTTCCAGCACTACGCAAGATACCGACAACAGGTTTGTCGCCGGTATCATTTCCAGAGCGCGCCGCAAGTTCAATATTCCCGCCATCGTAGTCACGGTGATGAATTCGAACGCTCTGCAAACCGTTCAGATGGACGGTGTGCGCCAGTTCGACACCGATGAGGCGATAACGCTCAACGACCTTTTCCACATCGGTTCCTGCTCTAAATCCGTGCTGGCGGTTATCGCTGGCAGGCTGGTTGAACAGGGAAAGCTCAATTGGGAAACCCGGTTTTTTGAGGTTTTCCCGGAAATGGAAGCGCAGGCGGACAAGGATTATGCAGAAATAACCCTTGAAGACCTGTTCCTTTGTGAAGCCGGTATCAAGCCCTATACTTCCGGGGGCGAGGAATTTCCCGAGATTGATCCCGGTGCTCCCTCGCGGCGGGACGCATTCATAAAATTCCTGTTGCAATTGCCACCAGCGGCTCAAAAGAAGAGCAACGGCACTTTTGTGCATCTCTATTCCAATGCCAGCTATACCCTGGCCTCGGCGATGATCGAAAAAGTGCTGGACACCGATTATGCGGGAATTGTCGAACATTTAGCCAAGGAACTGAATCTGAAAATCGCCATGGGATGGCCCAACAAACATGGGGCCGACCAGCCTTGGGGGCACATGATTGGCAACGATAAAATCATCAAGTTCCGCCCCAACCACGAATATGCGCTTCCCGACCTGATTGCTCCGGCGGGTGACCTTTCAATGTCACCGCCCGATTTTTCCGAGTATATTCGTCAGCATTTGGCGGGGTTGACGGGGCAGGGGGGGTACCTCACCCCGGCAACCATTAAAAAAATTCACTTCGGCTACAAGGGGTTTTGCCTTGGTGTGACCAATGGTGTGCTTGAGGGAGTATCCTACTCGGTCATAAACGGGTCGGCAGGCACCTTTTATTGTCAGGCAATCCTGGCTCCCAAAGCTGACTTTGCCCTCACAATCACCATGAATGCAGGTTCGGGCAGCGCCCGGATGGAAGCCGTTGAGTGGCTGACCGTCAGGCTCCTGAAGCACAGGTTCAACTGGTGGTGGAAATTCTGGATGTAATCAAGCCATCTGGAAATGCTCTGCCAGGGTTGTCCGGTTCAGCCGGAAGCGCCTTGCATTTCCCCCCAATGACGCATCGCATCTCTCACAAACACAGGATAGCCGGCCAGATTTGGAGCGGCGCGAACCAGGCCGCCATTTTCAAAGCGCAGCTCCATGTCGAATATTCTGACTTCGGTCTGTCCCGGATCAACAAGTCCGTAGACATTGTTGTCGCCCTGCCGGTGGGAAAGCGTTTTCAGATCGCCCCAGCGGAACCGGTTCGTGTTTCCGCGCCAGTTTGTCACTTCAATCGCTTCATCGTCCCAGGCGATCCGAAAGTTCAGGTAGCGCGCAAGGGTCCAGCCACCCATCAGTCCGGCAAAAAGTGCCAGCATCAACCCGACCAGCACACCGCTGGCCACGACCCGTTCGCCGCTCAGCGCTTCAACCGCGATATAAAGGCCAAGCCCGGTCCAGATGGCCAGCAGAATGCCCCCCCACAGAAGAACGCGGGAAAGGCGCAGAAGTTTTCGCCCGCCGGTATCAACTTCCGGGTCGGCACCGATGCCACGCAGCAGCGACACAAAAACCAGCACCACCAGCACCACGTGGGCGACAATCACAAAAACCACGAGTACAGTTTCCCAAGTCACGGCTCTCTCCTGTTACTTTCGGGTCTGAATGCCGCTGAAGGAAAAATGAAACGCTGCCCCCCCGGGGCATTGCAAAATCACTACATGATATGCTCTTGCGTGGCGATGCCGTTGGCAACCTGAAGCTCGCGTACATAGCGGGTTATTTTCAGCACGTCCTCCTGATCGACCGTCGTAATGACCGGCATGTTGCCGAAGGACCAGTGGTGAGCGCGCACACCGGTCAATGCGGCCCGAACGAATGCTTCATCGGGGTGGTGACCTGGATTATAGATATCATGAACAAGGGGAGGAGCCCGGTCGGAACCCGCTGCGTTTGACCCGTGACAGGCTGCGCAATTTGCATCGAACAGGACCTTGCCCTCTTCAGCCAACGCGGTCAATTCCGGCACGACTACTTCCAGAGCATTGGCGCCGCCACCGGATGAGCCATTATTTCC
>DROE01000050.1 GCA_011322005.1 Devosia sp. | reverse complement strand
GCCTGATGGAGCGGGCACAGGAGGTTTCGGTAAAACGTCTGGCGCAGAAGGTCGGCCGGACCATTCAAGTTCTGGTCGATGATGTACGCAAAGACGAAAATCAGGCCATTGCCCGCTCCAGATGGGACGCGCCCGACATTGACGGGCAGGTGATTATTGACAATGCAGGCAACATCAAACCCGGCGATCTGGTTGAGGTGATTGTCAACGACACGGATGCCTATGACCTGTTCGCAACGCCGCTGGAAGCCAAAAAATGACCGTGCACAGCTCCCACATAATCCCGTTGCGAAGCGGTGTGCTAGCGCTGGGGCCGATGCCTCTGATTATGGGCATTCTCAACGTCACCCCGGACAGCTTTTCTGATGGCGGCGAATTTACAACGCTCAATCTGGCCCTCAGCCACACCAAAAAAATGCTTGAGGAAGGCGCAGACCTCATCGATATTGGCGGCGAGAGCACCCGCCCCGGCGCCAACGAGGTCACCACCCAGCACGAGCTTGACCGGGTAGTCCCGGTTATTCAGCACCTTGTAGCCGAGGGCATAAGGGTGCCCCTTTCCATCGACACCTACAAGGCGGTGGTCGCCGATCAGGCCATTCAGGCCGGCGCCAGCATCATCAATGATGTCCATGGCCTGCAGCGCGAACCCGAAATGGCCGATGTCGCCGCCTTTTATGGCACCCCGGTGGTAATTATGCACTGGGACCGGGCCCGCGAGATTTCCCTCGACCTCATTGGCGAGATGAAACGATATTTCGAAAAGTCCATTGCCATTGCCGACAAGGCCGGGATTGAGCGCAAGAAACTCATTCTGGATCCCGGCTTTGGTTTTGGCAAAACCCATACCGAAAACTACGAACTGTTGCAGCGCATGGACGAACTCAGCACTCTGGGCTATCCGCTGCTCATCGGCACGTCGCGCAAATCCATGCTGGGCACCCTGCTTGACGTACCGGCAAAAGAGCGGGTGGTGGCAACGGCGGCGACCAGCGTGCTGGCCTACGAAAAAGGTGCGCATATATTTCGCGTGCATGATGTAAAAGAAAACCGGCAGGCCCTGCAGGTGGCGGTAGCCGCCCGGTATGGACCTCCTCCCGAGCAAGGGGCTTGAGCATGAGTATTGAAACCGATGATGTCATCATTCTCAAGGGCCTGGCCTTTTACGGCTATCACGGGGTGATGCCCGAAGAGGGCAAGGTGGGCTGCCGGTTTTCCGTTGATGTCACCTGCGGGCTCGACCTGAGGGCGGCGGCAAAAAGCGACGATGTGGACGAAACTATTTCCTATGAGTTTATCTTCAACATTGTGCGCGACGCGTTTGGCGAACACCGCTTCAAGCTGCTCGAAGCACTGGCCCAGCACATTGTTGACCGGCTGTTTGAGGCCCATGAGGAAATCGACTGGGTGCAGATAAGGGTGGCAAAACCCGAAGCGCCCATCCCCGTGGTCACCGGAGAATTTGCGGTAAAACTGACCCGGCAGCGCCCCGATGGCTGAGGCCTGGCTTGGTCTTGGCGCCAATATGGAGAACCCGCCAGTTCAGCTTGAGGAAGCCATTTCCCGCCTCAACGCGCACGGGGAGGTTGAAATAACCGCCCGCTCATCAACGCTGGTCAACCCGCCCTGGGGCAAAACCGACCAGAACCTGTTCCACAATCTGGTGCTGGCGGTCAAAACCTCTCTGCTCCCTGAAGAACTGCTCGCCATCTGCCTTGAAATCGAAACACAGATGGGCCGGGTACGGCGCGAAAAGTGGGGACCCCGCCTCATTGATATTGACCTGATTGCCTATGAGCGGCTGGAGATTGAAGGCCAGCGCCTCACCCTGCCCCACCCTCACGCCCACCAGAGGATTTTTGTGATGAGCCCTTTGCGCGAAATCGCTCCGGCCACCGCCCGCTGGATTGCTGAACGCGCTGAAGCCGCTGAAAGGGCCAGACCCCGCTCTACCTGAAGCAAATCGGCTTCTCGACCCTTCCCCTCATCCTCATCCTTCGTGGTTCGACAAGCTCACCATGAAGGCTCAGGATAAGGAGGTTCGCAAGGACAGGAAAAACTTTTAAGGACCCGGCCCCTCATCCGGAAGAGGCCGAAGGCCGTCTCGAAGGACGAGGAGGCGGCTTAAACCTTGTCCACCAGCGCCAGAACCTTGAGCGCCGCATCAAACTCAGCCCGGCGCTTCTCAAGTCGCGCCTCAGCTTCACCGTCCGCGCCCCAGACGCGGGCGTTATAGTCCTCGTCCACATGGGCGGCCTCCCAGACGGAAGTGCCATCGGCAAGGCCGTGACGCAGGGCAATCGCCAGGAGGCCCGAGCCGGTAAGCCCGGTAATCGACATCAGCGCGGTGGCTGCGAAGTGATTGAGGTCACTCAGCGAACTTTTGAGCTTCCTCAGCGTCGCCTCGGGCTGGTCCTGATGAATGACGCCAACAACGGGCCGGAATTTTACCGAAAAGTGCCGGGAAATCTTTGTCAGCATGGCATCCCAGTGCTTTTCCTGCAGGGCCACCAGTTCGGCCGGACTGTCGGCGCGAAACAGCAGTAAATCATTGCCCGCAAAACTGAGGATTTCGCCCCGCAGTGCACCCAATGCCGCCTTGCCCCCCTCAACCGCCGAGTTGACCAGCCGCACCACCGGCATGGAGGCAGCATCAATATGACTCTCCTGCGCCTGCCATTCTTCAGCCATCAGCTTGGCAAGGTCGCGCGAGGGCAATAGAACCGGTATGCGCCCCGGTGTTTTGGTTGCCCGCCCGTCGAGCAGAATGGAAAACCCCTCAGCGGTCTCCCCCACCTCGGCTTTTTTGTAAAAGCGTTTGGGCAGTTGGATCTTTGTGTGGGCCTGAGCGCGGCCATAGCCATCGTCCATATGCTTGTGGGCTTCTTCGATAATCTCGCGCATATCAGCTCTCCACCAGCCTCCCGACTGCATCACACAGGGTGGCAAAATCTTGTACTATCACATCCGCACCGGCCTCTTTCAGCTCTTCTAGCGGATGATAACCCCAGCTGACACCGACGGATTTCACTCCGGCGGCAACGGCCATCTCAATATCGTGATTGGTATCCCCGATCATCACCGTTTGCTCCGGTTCCACACCGGCCACTTTCATGGCGGAATAAATCATCTCAGGGTTGGGTTTGGACATGTTGTTGTCCGGCGTTTGCAGCGAGGTGAACAGGCCAAGAATGTCGTGGGCCTTGAGCACCCGGTTGGTGCCCGCCAGAGGCTTGCCGGTTGCCACGGCTAACAGTGTATCATTGCGGGCATTCAGCGCCTTGAGTGTTTCCAGCGCGCCGGGGAACAGCGCTTCGCGCATGCAAGCCGAAGCCGCGGCAAGATATTCGCGCCGATAGAGATTGCCCAGTTCCGTCACCAGCGCTTCGTCGGCATCCGGGGCGATGCGACGCACCCCGTCAAAAAGCCCAAGCCCGGAAATCGAACGGATTGCTTTTTCATCCGGCACCGGCCTGCCCATGCTGACAAAGGCGTTGCTTACCGCCTCGACCACCAGCGCCACGGTGTCGATAAGGGTTCCATCGAGGTCAAAAATCACCAGTCTTGGTGCGCTCATGCATCCTCCGGGTCGATTTTTTGCACGTCATAGCGGGCCGCGTCAAAACCCAGCATGTCGAAAGTTTTTTGCATATGGGGAGGCAGCGGCGCTGAAATATCCAGGTACTTGCCGTTGCGCAAGGGCAGCGCCAGCCGCCTTGCATGCAGGTGCAACCCCCGCCCCAGCCCTTTGGGGGCCTGCCAGTTCCAGTCGTCCATTTCGAAATAGCGCGGGTCGTCCAGAATGGGTGTGCCCAGATTCATCATATGCACGCGGAGCTGATGGGTGCGCCCGGTAACCGGTTTCAGCGTGACCCAGGCGAGCTTGCGCGCCGCATTCTCGGTCACCGAATAATGGCTCATGGAGTGCTGCGCGCCCTTGAAACCCTTGTCGACTACCACCACCTGCTCCCCGTCCCGCGTTGGTTTTTTGGCCAGAAAACACGAAATCCTGCCCTGCGCCGGATTGGGTACCCCCGCAACTATGGCCCAGTAGATTTTGCGGGCCGAGCGCGAACGGAACACACCGCCAAAATGGGAAGCAACGGCGCGGGTCTTGGCCACCAGCAGGCAGCCTGAGGTATCGCGGTCGAGCCGGTGCACCAGCCTCGGCGCTTCGCCCTTTTTGTCGGGCAGACTTTTGAGCATGCCATCTATGTGGCGCCTGGTGCCGCTCCCCCCCTGCACTGCCAGCCCGTGGGGCTTGTTGAAAACATAGAGGTCATCGTCCTCATATAGAATTAGGTCGCGCAAAAACCGCGCGTCCTCACGCCGGTTGGGCTGAGCTTTGTTTTCCGGTGCCGGCGCATCATCCACCGGGGGCACCCGCACAATCTGCCCGGCGCTAAGGCGAGTGTTTGTTTTGGCGCGGCCCTTGTCCACCCGCACCTGGCCCGTGCGCAACAGCTTCTGCAAGCGGCCGAACGGCACCTGCGGATAATGGATTGAGAACCAGCGGTCCAGCCGCATGCCCGCTTCATCCTCTCCTACCGCCTGGTGAGTTACGCCGCTCACAGGGGCAAACCCCGCATGAACAGCAGTCCGGCAAACAGTGCCAAAATCGAAAGCACAACCGAAAAGGAAACATAAACCAGCGCCTGCCCCATCTGGCCGCGCTCCAGAAGAGCAATTGCATCAAGGGAAAAGGCCGAAAAAGTGGTGAACCCGCCCAGCAGGCCAACGGCGACAAACAGGCGCGCTTCATTCTGCCAGGTGGGCAGCAGTTTGGCCAGCAGCCCCACCAGCAACCCCATGGCCAGCGAGCCGGCAATATTGACAATCAGGGTGGCAAAGGGAAATCCGGTGACGCCCATGCGCCCGACCAGCACCCCGACACCATAGCGCCCCATGGCCCCCAGCGCCCCCCCTGCCCCCACCAAAAGGAAAGCGTTCATCGTGTTTTATCCCGACCCTGTTTGCACTATTCGTCCTGTTGCGCCTTCTTTGAGCGCAGACGGGTAAAATAGTCGAGGCGTTTTTTTATCTCGCGCTCAAAGCCGCGTTCAAGGGGGCTGTAAAATTCCTGCCGCCCGATTTTCTCGGGGAAATATTGCTGGCCCGAAAACCCCTCCGGCGTGTCGTGGTCATAGATATAGCCCTGACCATAACCCTCCCCCTTCATCAGTTTGGTGGGAGCGTTCAGAATAGCCATCGGGGGTTGGGGCGAGCCGGTTTTTTTCACCAGCGCGCTGGCGGATTTGAAGGCGGTATAGACCGCGTTGGATTTGGGGGCCGAAGCCAGATAGACCACGGCCTGGGCCAGCGCCAGTTCACCCTCGGGGGAACCCAGCATCTGGTAGGCATCACGCGCCGCCATGGTCTGCACCAGGGCATCAGGGTCGGCCAGCCCGATATCCTCGACCGCCATGCGAATGAGACGCCGGGCCATAAACATCGGGTCCTCTCCGGCATCAATCATGCGCGAAAAATAATAAAGCGCCGCATCGACGTCGGAGCCGCGCACGGTTTTGTGCAGCGCCGAAATCAGGTTGTAGTGGCCGTCCTGCGCCTTGTCATAGACCGGAGCGCGCCGCTGAACCAGAGCGACCAGCCCCTCATGGTCAAGGGTTTGCTCATCTGTTGTTGCCGCCAGAACCTCCTCGGCCAGCCCCAGCACCGCCCGCCCGTCCCCATCAGCCAGCCCGATGAGGGAAAGCCGCGCTTCTTCTGTCAGCGGCAGTTCGCGTTCAAACAGGGTTTCAGCCCGTTTGAGCAGGTCTTCGAGGTCTTCGGTTGCAAGGCTTTCAAAACGCAATACCTGAGCGCGAGACAAAAGCGCTGCGTTGAGTTCAAAAGAGGGGTTCTCCGTGGTCGCTCCAACCAGAACCACCGTTCCGTCTTCCATCACCGGTAAAAAACCGTCCTGCTGGGCCCGGTTGAAGCGGTGAATTTCGTCAACAAATAAAAGCGTGCGCTGGCCGGTGCGCCGGGAGAAACGCGCAGTCTCAAACACCTTTTTCAGGTCGGCAACTCCTGAGAAAACCGCTGAAATCTGCTGAAACTGAAAACCCACCTCGTCGGCGAGCAATCGGGCAACCGTGGTCTTGCCGGTGCCCGGCGGCCCCCAAAGGATTAACGAACCCAGACGCCCCGAGGCAATCATCCGGCGCAAGGACCCCTCAGGCCCCAGCAGATGCTTTTGCCCGATAACCTCATCCAGCGATCCGGGGCGCAGACGGTCGGCCAGCGGCCGCGAGCCGTCGTCCTCCGACGCATCGCCATTGCTGCCAGGCGAGAACAGGTCGCCCATTGTTTCGCCTTTCCGGCTTTATCGTTTCCGGGAGGGATGTTTGACAATCCCCAGTTCGTAAAGACTTTCGGCGGCCGAGATGGTGGCTTCCTCGGGGGTGCGATAGTCGCGCCCCATCAATTCGGCTCCATATGAGCCATCATAGAGGCGAACAGTGTCAATGTCCGCCGCTATCTGTCGAACGGTCCGGTCAAACCTCCCCAGAAACCGCAACAACCATTTTGGCGCGGTGCGCGTGGGTACTTTCACTTCCGGGTAGTTCGATCCCAAAAGCCCGGCAATGGCGGCAAATTCCATATACTGGGCGCAGGCAATCACCCGCCGCCCGGCGCTTGTCGGGTTCAAAAATGCCGCCACGTGAATGTTGGCCACGTCGCGCACGTCGACAACGCCCATGCCCCCGGGGGGCATGGCAGGCACCTTGCCCGCAAGAACCCGGCGCACGATTTCCAGCGAGGCACTGGTGTCCGCATCCACCGCCGGCCCGAACACCACAGAAGGGCAAACGGTGGTCAATTTGATACCGTCGCGTTTCGCCATTTCCCAGGCCAGAATTTCACTGCGCACCTTTCCTTCAGGATAGGCCCAGGTGCCCCTGAGCCCCTCAACGCTGGTCCAGTCCGCCTCGGTAAAGCGCACCGTGCCCTTGTCGTTTTTCACCCCGTAACCGATTGCCGCGATGGAGGAGGTCATGATGATGCGCGATATGCCGGCCCCGTGGGCAAAGCGCAGCACGCGCTGGGTGCCCTCGATAGCGGGACGAATTACCTCATCACGGTCCCTTGGTTCTTTCATGGGCACAACGGTTGCCACATGCATCACCCCATCGGCCCCCAGCATTGCCTCAGCCCATCCCGCATCATTCAAAAGGTCACAAGTGAACAGGGAAAAACGCTGGAAGGCGGGTTTGGAAACCATCTGGGAAATAGACTGGCGCACCTGGGGGATTTTGGCCTGGGAGCGCAGGGTTCCGCGCACCGCAAACCCCAGTTCAAGCAATTGCGCAATAACGTGCTTGGCAATGAAGCCGGAAGCTCCGGTGACCACAATTGTTCTTAAATCCGCCATATCACCAGCCCCTCATGCGTTGATGGAAATCTCTGACGATTTCAGTATTGCCCCCCGGCGAGAAGCCAGTCTAACCATTTGATACGCTCTGTCAGCAATTGATAAGTAATTTCCACCGACCTGTGGAAGCCTCAAAGAAAAAGGGCAGCCGCGCATGTTGCGCAACTGCCCTGAATACTGACCTGCCTGGCTAACAGGACTATGCCGCAACCTCGTCGGCATCGTCAGACACAAAGTCAGCGGTGGGGCCGGAATCCTGTCCCTTGGCTTCAACGTCGCGGTCTACAAACTCGATAATGGCAATCGGTGCGTTGTCCCCATAGCGGAAACCGGCCTTGAGCACGCGGGTGTAACCACCCTGACGCTCTTTGTAGCGTTCCGCCAGCACATCGAACAGCTTGGCAACAATTTTGGTGTCTCCGCCCAGTTTGGCAAGCGCCTGACGCCGGGCATGCAGATCCCCCCGCTTGCCAAGGGTTATCAGCTTCTCCACAATCGGGCGCAGCTCTTTGGCCTTGGGCAGCGTGGTCTTGATCTGCTCATGCTTGATGAGCGCGGCGGACATGTTGACAAACATCGCCTTGCGATGGCTCGATGTCCGGTTAAGTTTGCGGCCCGCTTTGCGATGGCGCATCTGAACTCTCCTTCACCTCATGCCCGGTTATTCCCGGACACGTTTAATCTGATTTACCAGCCTGTTCCCAGGGTGTTTGGATCAATAATGATCCTCATAACGCTTGGACAGCTCGTCGATATTTTCCGGCGGCCAGTTGGCCACATCCATTCCAAGATGCAAGCCCATCTGGGCCAGCACTTCCTTGATTTCATTCAGCGACTTGCGCCCGAAATTCGGAGTACGCAACATTTCGCCTTCGGTTTTCTGAATAAGGTCGCCAATATAAACGATATTGTCGTTCTTCAGGCAGTTTGCCGAACGCACCGAAAGTTCCAGCTCGTCGACTTTCTTGAGCAGGGCCGGGTTGAAAGCAAGCTCGGGAACGGTATCCTGAGTAACCTCTTTCTCCGGCTCTTCGAAGTTGACAAAAACCGTAAGTTGATCCTGCAAAATGCGCGCCGCATAAGCCACGGCATCTTCCGGAGAAACTCCGCCATTCGTTTCGATCTGCATGGTCAGCTTGTCATAGTCGAGCACCTGCCCCTCGCGGGTGGGCTCCACCTTGTAGCTGACCCGGCGAACGGGGGAATAAAGCGCATCAACCGGCACAAAACCAATCGGCGCGTCCTCGGGCAGGTTTTTTTCCGCCGCCACATAACCCTTGCCGCTATCGATAGTGAACTCGATATTGATTTCAGCGCCGTTATCCAGGTGGCACAGAACCAGATCAGGGTTGAGCACTTCGATGTCGCCGGTGGTTTCAATATCGCCGGCGGTGACCGTTCCCGGCCCCTTTTTGCTCAGCATCAGGCGCTTGGGGCCTTCCGCTTCCATACGCAGGGCAATTTCTTTCACGTTCAGCACCAGGTCCGTTATATCTTCACGCACACCGGGCACCGAGGTAAATTCATGCAGCACACCGTCAATCTTCATTGCCGTCACCGCCGCCCCCTGCAAAGAGGACAGCAAAACCCGACGCAGTGAATTGCCCAGCGTCAGGCCGTAACCGCGCTCAAGGGGTTCTGCAACGACTGAGGCCAGCCGGCTGTCTTCACTGTCGATGACGATATCCAGTTTGGTCGGTTTTATCAAAGCCTGCCAGTTGTCTTGGATCACGTTCAACATCCTTTTATGTTCGCGGCTGCAAAATCTCTGCCGCACAGCCACTTGGATTAAAAAGCCGACCCGGGCGGGAGAAAAGTCCTCCGCCCCGGGCGCAACTGATGGGTCAGACGCGCCGCCGTTTGCGCGGGCGGCAACCATTATGGGGGATTGAGGTCACGTCACGGATTGTGGTGACATTGAACCCGGCCGCCTGCAATGCACGCAACGCCGATTCCCGTCCCGAGCCGGGTCCCCGCACCTCAACCTCAAGGGTCTTCATACCGTGTTCCTGGGCCTTTCGCGCCACATCCTCGCCCGCAACCTGCGCAGCGTATGGGGTGGATTTGCGTGAGCCCTTGAACCCCATGGTACCGGCAGACGACCAGGCAATTGTATTGCCTTGCGCATCGGTAATGGTAATCATGGTGTTGTTGAAGGAGGCGTTTATATGGGCAACGCCGGTAATGATATTCTTGCGCTCGCGACGGCGAACGCGAGTGGTTTCGCTCTTAGCCATTTAGTTCCTCAATTTCGATCTCATCACCGCCTTGACACCATCGCCAGGCGGCTCCACCGAAGACCCCAAAACTCAGGGGTCTTATTTCTTCTTGCCGGCAATCGGCTTGGCGGGGCCTTTTCGGGTCCGCGCATTGGTATGGGTACGCTGTCCGCGAACCGGCAACCCGCGACGGTGGCGCAGGCCGCGATAATTGCCCAGATCCATCAGGCGCTTGATGTTCATGGCGACACCGCGACGCAAGTCACCTTCGACCATGTGGTTCTTGTCAATGGTTTCACGAATCTGGATAATTTCAGCATCGGTCAACTCGTTCACACGACGCTCACCGGGGATTTTTACGCTGGAGCAGATGTCTTCAGCGATTTTGGGTCCAATCCCGTGGATATACTGAAGCGCAATAACAACACGCTTGTTCGTCGGGATATTGACGCCAGCAATTCGAGCCACGCCGCTCTCCTTAATAATGGTCGGGGTTTCAAGGACGAAAAACGCCGCCAAACCCAATTCAACAACAAGGGACCGGCATACGACCCCACTCTTTTTGCGCAGGAACCGAATCCAGTCCACGATAATTTCGAGACTGGCGCGGTTCTAAGTACTTGCTCGGGCGAAGTCAACAGGCTTCAGCCGGGCGCAATGCGCTATTTTTCCAGCGCCTCGGCTATGCTCTTCGCCACCTTCTCGATCGAAGCCATACCGTC
>DROE01000049.1 GCA_011322005.1 Devosia sp. | reverse complement strand
TTGCGGTGCAATTCGCTCCCTTTGGTGCCGAGGCGGCAAAAGCTGTTGCGCCGGGGGCGACAATCATCCGCTACGGGGTGGGCTATGACAATATCGACCTTGAGGCGGCCCGCAACGAGGGACTGAAAGTCGGCTATGTGCCGGACTATTGCGTCGAGGAAGTCGCCGCCCATACGGCGGCAAGCGCCCTGGCCCTGCTGCGCAAAATCATGCCCCTCGACCATTGTGTGCGTGCCGGGGAATGGGCGGCGGTTAAATATTCCGCCCCCCTTAAATCCTTTCCCGATACTGTGTTCGGCTTTTTTGGCCTGGGCCAGATAGGGCAGGCCGTCCTGTCCTGTCTTCAGGGTTTTGGCTTCAGTTTTATCGTTTGCGACCCGGCTCTTGGTGAGACCAGTGCCGCTGAAATGGGGGTGGAAAAGGTCAACTCCGACGACTTGATAAGGCGTTCCGACATTATTTCGCTTCACGCTCCGGCAAACGGGGAAACCACGGGCTATTTTGACCTGCAACGCTTCGCGCAAATGAAAAACAGCGCTTTTCTGGTCAATACGGCCCGGGGACAGCTGATTGTTGAGCAAGACCTCGCCCAGGCCCTGACCAGTGGAGAAATCGCCGGCGCGGCGCTGGACGTGTTCTGCACCGAGCCGCTGCCTGAAAATTCCCCCTTGCGGCATGCGCCCGGCCTTATCCTGTCTCCCCATGCCGCCTGGTACTCCGATGCCGCCATCAGCCGTCTTCAGGGGCTTGTAGCTCAAGACATAGCGCGGGCTCTCCGGGGCGAGCCGCCACGCAAACCCGTTTTTACCGAGGGGAGCAAGCAGGAGTAAAATCAACGGATTAACAGACGCGAATAAACCAATATCCGTGGACAAGATGCTGTCGAACAGCCCGCCCGCGGCAACCAAGGCGACGCCGGAACAATGCGTCGGACATCAACCAAACTGGAGAAGAGAGATGAAACTATTCAAGACACTTTGCATTGCATCGGCTTTGATGGTCTCTGCATCAGGCGGAGCCATGGCCCAGGCGATTTCACTCAATGGCGGCGAGGACGTGGACATGGTCCTGCTGCCCAAATTCCTTGGCATTCTGGTGTTCGACCAGGCCAATGAAGGGGCTCAGGAAGCCCATGCCGAACTGAATAATCCGGGTGAACTTCTGTTTGTGGGGCCAACGCCGGAAAACTCCGTTGCCGGTCAGATTGAAATCATGACCACTTCCGCAACGCAAGGGCAGGGCGCGGTGATGCTCTCCAACAATGCCGGCGACCAGATTGTACCCTCCGCCAAGGCGGCTCAGGCAGCGGGAACGAAGATTGTCACCTGGGACAGCCCCATTCCATCGGGCGAGGGTGAAGACGTGTTTGTCGCCCAGGTGGACTTCGGCTCCATCGGCGAAGTCATGGCTGACATGGCCCTGTCCATCCTTGGTGGCGAAGGCCAGATGGCCATTCTTTCGGCAACCCCGGATGCGGCCAACCAGAACGCTTGGATTGCCAGCCTGAAGGAAGTGCTTGCAGCTGATGCAAAATATTCCGGCATCGAGCTGGTTGATACGGTTTATGGCGATGACCAGTCCGAAGTCAGCTATAACCGGGCGCTGGCGCTTGTGGACAAGTACCCAGACCTGGGGCTGATTATGTCGCCAACCACCGTCGGCATTCAGGCTTCGTCCAAGGCCATGCAGGATGAGGGTCTTTGCGACCAGGTCAAGGTTTCCGGTCTGGGCCTGCCTTCGGAAATGCTCAGCTATACGCTCAACGGCTGCGCTCCCGAGTTTGCTCTGTGGGATTTCCGCGACCTTGGTTATCTGACCTATTACACAGCTTACGGAATGGCCACGGGACAGCTTTCAGGTGAAATCGGTGAAACCTTCACCGCCGGTCGCATGGGCGATTACACCATCGAGGAAGACCCCGGTCGTCCCGGCTCCAAGCGCATTCTGATGGGGCCGTTCACGGTCTACACCAGTGAAAATGTGGAAGCGGCGGCCAACTAGACCAGACCGCTGAACACAGCCGGTTGGCGCTTCCTCCGGGTGCCAACCGGATTTGACGTGAATAAAGGACCCGCCATTTATGGAACAGCCCGTTCTGGAACTCAGGGACATCTCCAAGAATTTCGGCATGACCCGGGCGCTGGCGCACATGTCCATCTCGCTGTTTCCCGGCGAGGTGCACGCCGTTGTCGGTGAGAATGGAGCGGGAAAATCCACCATGATAAAAATCATGACCGGTATTTATCCGCCCAGCAGCGGCGCCTTGCAGGTGGATGGCACCACTGTGACAATATCGGGTCCGCATATGGCGCGGGAAAAGGGTATCGTTGCCATTTACCAGGAACCCATGGTTTTCCCCGACCTTGATGTGGCCGAAAACATCTTTATCAGTTCCACCCGGGAGGGTCTCATCCAGAACCCGGCAAGATTGCGTCACAAAGCCAGACAATTGCTGGCGCGGGTGGGCATAAGCCTTGATGTGGAGCGCATTGCCAGCGGCCTGACCTTGGCCGAGCAGCAGGCGGTGGAGATTGCCCGGGCCCTCAGCCAGGACGTGCGCGTTCTGATTATGGATGAGCCCACGGCCTCGCTTTCCGCCCACGAAGCGGCCCAGTTGCGCCGCATTGCCACAAAACTGGCCGAAGATGGCGTCTCCGTTGTCTATATTTCCCACCGTCTTGAGGAAGTGTTTGATATTGCCCATAGGGTTACCGTCATCCGCGACGGAGAGCATATTTCCACCCGTCCCGTTTCCGAGGTCACCTCCGATGGCATGATTTCCGAAATGGTGGGCCGCGAATTTGAGAGCCTGTTCGAAAAATCCCCCAGTGTTGCGCGACCCGAAGTCATTCTGGAGGTCAAGGACCTCGCCGTGGATGAAATTTTTAGCGGCGTCAGTTTTGACCTGCACTATGGGGAGGTTTTGTGCATGGCCGGGCTGGTGGGGGCACGGCGCACCGACATCGGGCTGGCACTATTTGGCATACACCCGGCCGGTTCGGGCACAGTTTCTTTCAAGGGCAAGCCCCTGGTCATTACTTCCGCTGCCCAGGCCATGAAGGCGGGCATTGCCTATGTGTCCGAAGACCGGCGCAAATTCGGGCTGGCCATGCCCATGCCCATTCGGGAAAACATTACCCTTGCAACGCTTGGCGAATTCCTGTCGCGCTGGGGACTGGTCAAGCGCAAGAAAGAGGTTGAGGTTGCCGAAACCTTCAAAAAACGCCTCAATATCCGCACCCCGGACATCGAGATGGCCGTGGGCATGCTTTCGGGCGGCAACCAGCAAAAGGTCATGCTGGCCAAATGGCTCAACATGAAGCCGGACCTGTTGATATTTGACGAGCCCACGCGCGGCGTCGATGTGGGGGCCAAGGCCGAAGTCCATGACCTTATCCGTGAATTTGTCGCCGCCGGGGGCGCGGCCATTGTCATATCGTCCGACCTGCCCGAGGTGCTGGCCATGGGTGACCGCATTCTGGTTATGCGCGAGGGCAGGCAGATGGGAATTCTCACCCATGAAGAGGCCACCCAGGAAAATATCATGGCTCTGGCCACCGGTCAGACCTCTACCAGGGAGGTGGCTTGAATGGGGCACCTCTTTTCGCGTATCAGCCCGCAGACCCTGCGCATTCTTGCTCTGGTGTTCGTGCTGGCGGCAATCATCTTTTTCTTTTCGACCCAGGTGCCCAACTATCTGAACGGCCGCCTGTTCAACCGCATTTCAAGTTCGGTTGCCATCATGGCATTGATTGCCACTGGCCAGACGCTGGTTATCCTGACCCGCAATATTGACCTCTCCATAGGGTCGATTGTCGGTTTTACCGCCTTTGCGACCGGCTCGCTGATTTCCGCAAACCCCGACATGGCCGCGCCCCTGCTGGTGCTTTACGCCATGGTGGTGGGAGCTGCGTTCGGGGCGGTCAACGGCATACTGGTTGCCTATGTCAAAATACCCGCCATCATCGTCACCCTTGCCACCATGGCCCTGTTCCGCTCAGCGCTGGTTGAGTTTTCCAACGCCAAGTCCATAACCTCCTCCGAACTGCCCCTGTGGCTGGTCAACTTTCCCAACACGGTGCTGCTCAAGTTTGGCCAGTTCCAGTTGCGCGCCGGATTTGCCGCCGCTCTGGTGGTCGTTCTGCTTGTGCACTTCGCCTTGGCCCGTTTCAGGCCCGCAAGACGTTTTTATGCAGTTGGTTCCAACCCCGAGGCGGCGGAGATGGCCGGTATCAACGCCAAAGCCACGGTGTTTGCTGCCTTCGTGTTCGCCGGGGCGCTTGCCGGTCTCGCCGGGTTCATGTTCCTTGCCCGTTTTGGCAACATCACGGTTGTTGCCGGGCTGGGGTTCGAACTGAAATCCGTTGCCGCCGCCGTACTGGGCGGGGTCAATATCTTTGGTGGCTCGGGCACCGTTATCGGTGCCTTTATCGGGGCGATACTTGTCGATCTGATCGACACTTCGCTGGTGCGCTGGGAGCTTGTCAGCGAGTTCTCCCGCGAGGCGGTGCTCGGCGCCTTGATACTGGTTTCGGTCACTGCTGATGCGGTGCTGATGCGTCGCCTGATCGGCCTGCGCGCCAATCGGGAGAAGAAACTGGCCCGCGCCGCCATCAACGCCCAAAACAGATCCCCAGAGGTCAGCACTCCCAAACAGGCCGGGGAGACAAGCACATGAACGCACCACGTTCAACAAGCCCCCACGCATCTAAATCCCTGTTCGCCAAACTGCGCAGCTGGGAGGCGTTTCTCACCTTTGTCCTCATCCTCGTCATTCTGGTGAATTCCACGCTCATTCCGCAATATTTCACCATTTCCAACCAGATAAACCTGTTCCAGCTCTCCATTGAAAAAGTCATCGTCGCCCTGGTGATGACCTTCGTCATCATCAACGCTGAAATCGACCTTTCTGTTGGCTCCATCATGGGGCTGGCCGCCTGCCTGTTCGGCTGGCTGTTCCAGAACGGGGTGTCCGCTGAGATGGCCATTGTCATCGTGATGATTGCCGGCGGACTGGCCGGGGCGCTCAACGGCTATTTCATCGCCTTTGTCGGCCTGCCCTCGCTGGTGGTGACGCTGGCAACTCTCATCGGATTTCGCGGACTGGCAAGGGTACTGGTTGAAGACCGCGGCATAACCGACTTTCCCGACTGGTTCGATGCTCTGGGCCAGCAGGGACTTGTCGGGCCGATCCCCTTTTCGTTTTTCGCCTTCATCGTGCTTTTCACAATTGCGTTCATTATTCTGCATCGCTCCGCCTTTGGTCGCCTGACCTATACAATCGGCAACAACCGCGAGGTGGCCGAGTTCGCAGGCGTCAACACCGCCGCGGTCAAGATGAAGATATTTGTCGCCTCGGGGCTGGTTGCCGCCTTTGCCGGACTGCTCTATGCGGCACGGGTCGGGGCGGTGCGCGGCGATGTGGCCCTGGGGTTCGAACTTGATATCATCACGCTGGTTCTGCTAGGCGGCGTCAGCATATTTGGCGGCTCCGGCACGATGGTGGGCACGCTTTTAGCTTTGCTTATCGTGCTGAACCTGCGCAACGGAATGGCCCTGATGAATGTTACCGGCCATATTCAGACCGGTGTCATCGGAGTTCTTCTTATTGTTTCGGTCGTGCTTCCACGGCTGGACGTCACCAGAATATTCAAATCCCGCAATCCCCGAGGAACCAGACAATGAAAACCGCGTTTCCCAGAGCAGAGTTCGAAAAGCCCATCGTGCGCGAGTCGGTGGCCGAGATGGTGGCGCGACGGGTTCTGGACATGGTGACTTCGGGCGTGCTCAAGGCCGGTGACCAGTTGCCTCCCGAACGAGAGCTGGCCGAGATGCTGTCGGTATCGCGCCCTTCGGTGCGTGAGGCAATAAGGGGTCTTTCCATCCTCGGGGTGGTGCGCTCGCGTCAGGGCGGGGGGGCCTATATCTCCAAGCTCGACGCAGATGCGCTGCTCGGGCCCATCCAGTTTTTCCTCTCCCTTGAAGATGTCAATATCCGCGAGCTTTACGATGCGCGTTCCCTCATCGAGAGCGATGTGGCCCGCCGGGCCGCGGTCAATATCAGCGATGAAGCGCTGGCCAAGCTGCAAAGCATTCTTTCGGAACAGGAAAGCCTGCTGGACGATGTCATCGGCTTCAGAAGTTCCGACTTCAGGTTCCACAAGGCAATCTGGATTGGTTCGGGAAACGCCTTCCTCAAGCGCATCGGGGAGAGCCTGAATGTCATGGGACTGGAGTTCAGAAAACGCGCCTCGGAAAATACCGCCGTGCTGGCCCGGAGTTTTGCCGACCACAAGAACCTGTTTCAGGCCCTCAAGGCCCGCGACCCTGAAATGGCGGCAAAGGCGGCCGAAAAACACATGCAAAACGTCTACAATTCCACCATCGCGCAATCGGGAGGGAAAAAATGAAGGCCAGACTGGGTGTCGTCGGTGTTGGCTGGTGGGCTACCTTCAACCATATCCCCACCATTCAGAGTGATGAGAATGCCGAAATTGTCGCCCTGTGCGACCTCGATGACGAGCGACTGCGGATTGTGGGCGAAAAGTTTGGCATCTTAGCGCTTTATACCGACATTGGTGAAATGCTGGCGGCTGAGAACCTTGACGGGGTCATGGTCTCAACCCCCCATATTGCCCACACCGCACCCGCCATCGCAGCGCTTGAAGCGGGGTGTCACGTGCTGGTTGAAAAACCCATGGCCACCAGCGCCGCCGATGGCCATGCCATTGCCGATGCGGCAAAAAGGGCGGGCCGCGAAGTACTGGTGCCAACGGGCATGAACTTTACGACCTTCACGCAAAAGGCGGCTGACATGGTTTCTGCGGGACGTATCGGGAAGGTGCGCCACGCGGTTTGCCAGATGGGTTCGGCCCTTGATGACCTGTTCTCGGGCGAGCCCATGCTTGAAACCAGCGAGCACCTGTTTCGCCCGCCTGCCTCGACCTGGGCCGACCCGGAAAAAGCGGGGGGCTATGCCTGGGGGCAGATGTCCCATTCGCTGGCCTGGCTGCTTTATGTCTCGGGCCTGCGGTTTCAAAGCATCTATTGCATGGCCAATCTTTCAAAAACCGGGGTGGATTTTTATGACGCCGCCATCGCCCGGGCCACAAACGGGGCTACCGTCTCGCTCTCCGGCTCAGCCTCGGTGCCCAAACACATGGGCATGCACATGGATATCCGCATTTACGGGACGCAGGGCATGGTTTTCTTTGACAGCGAGCGCGCCCGGCTTGAGCTGCGGCGGCTGGACGGAAACGACGAGATAGTGCCTCTGAAGCAGGGTGAAACCGATTATGATGGCGAACTGCCGGTCCGCATTTTTGCCGCCCTGTGCGCCGGAAAACCGGTGGTCAACGCTTCTGATGCTGAAAACGGAGCGGCTGTCACCGAGGCGATAGATGCACTTTATCGCTCGGTCAGAACCGGCCAGCTGGCCCTGATTGAGGGGTGCGCCCAATGAAACTTTCCCTGACCTCCTGGTCGTTTCCCGCCTGTACCCTTAAGGAAGCCGCTGCCATCTCAAACGCTTTGGGTATCGGTGCACTGGACGTGGGACTGTTCTATCGTTCGGCGCTGAGCAAGGAAAAAATACTTGACGACCCTCAAAGCGCCGCCGCTGAACTGGCGGGACTGGGTGTTACCATTCCCAACTATTATCACCTGTTCGGGGAGGGGCTCGGGGGGCAGAATCTGGCTTTGCCCGGCACCATTTCCCAAAACGCCAAGGACCTGAAACAGGTCCTCACCTTTGCCGACGCGGCAAATATCGCCACAGTGTTCATCCTGCCCGGCATCATCAATCCGGGCCAGTCGCGCCGGGACGCTTTGGCGGTTTCAATTGCAAGCCTGAAAGAACTGAGCCGGGTCGCAGAAGATTTCAAAGCCACCATCTGCATTGAACCCCATGTGCACTCATTCGCAGAATCCCCGGCAATCGTGACCGGGCTTATCGAAGAAACGGGCATAAGGCTGGCGCTGGATTATTCCCATTTTGCCTGTCTGGGCTATCGGCAGGAGGAAGTTGACCCGCTGGTCCCGTACGCGGCGCACGTCCATTTGCGTCAGGCCAGAATGGGCGCGCTGCAAACAAAATTTGCCCACGGCACGCTCAACTTCCCCGCCATGTTCGCAACATTGCGTGACGCTGGCTATCAGGGGTATCTGGCCATCGAAAACGTGCATCAGGACTATATGGACACGCTTTATGAGGATGTGCTGAGCGAAACCATTACCATGCGCGACTGTTTCAGGGACTGGGAGAGGGGAGCTTAGAAGAAAAATGGCAAGCTATTCATGGGTGCTTGAAGTGCGCCCCGGTTATGAGGACGAGTATGTCAAGCGGCACGATGAAATCTGGCCCGAAATGGTTGAGGCTCTCAAGGAGGCGGGCATTTCCAACTATTCGATATTCCGCCACGGGCTGACCCTGTTCGGCTATTTTGAAACCGACGACCTCAAACGCACTATCGCTTTTCTCAAGGACAGCGAGGTCAACGCCCGTTGGGGTGCCCATATGGCTCCAATTATGAAAATCGAAATTGACCAGTCCACGGGCTTCCCCTTCCTGCTGCCCTTGCAGTGGCATATGGATTAGCCGGACGGCTGGGCAGCCTTGCCCGGTCTCAACAGGATGAAACCGGCCAGCAGGGGAAGAGCGCCAACAACACCAAGAACAACAATGAAGCCGATCCATTCGGCAGCAAAACCCGCAAACCCCATGGCCAGAAATGACGCCGCGCCCATCAGCGACTGGGCAACGCCCATGACGCGCCCGCGCAGGGCCTCGGGGGAGGATTGAAAAATCGTGTTGGCGCTGGTCTGGACCATTACCATGCCCACGCCCAGCACCAGATTTATCGCAAAGGCCACATAAAGGCTGGTTGCGAAGGGCAAAATGGCGATGGCTGCGCCCGCCATGATGGCTCCGACACACGCAAACCGGGTGCGGTTGAACTGCCTTCCCCATCTGCCAGCGATAATGGCGCCCACCAGCATGCCCACCCCCATGGATGACATCATCATGCCATAACCGCCCGCTCCAACCCCGAGCACCTTGTCGGCAATGACAATGCCCAGAACGCTGATGGCGCCGATGCCCATATAGGTAAGGGAGGACAAAAACAGCGCCGAGCGCACCGGTGCGGTCTCGATAATATAGGCAAATCCCGTACGCAGTTCGTCGAGGAACCGGGTGTCCTGCCGGGGCGTTGTTTTCCGGGGAAGGGCCAACAGGGAAACAGCCAGCGCCGGCACCAGAAAGGTGAAGGAATCGGCAAAAAACGCAGCATCGGTGCCATATGCTTCAATCAGGAACCCCCCGATCATGGGCCCCAGCGCTATTGCGCCCACAAAGGCCATGGAAAACAGGGAGTTCGCCGTCATCAGGGATTGTTCGGGCACGATTGTGGGCATGGTGGCGGCCCGGGCCGGAATGAAGAACTGGTTGACCACCGACATGGAAAGATAAATCCCGTAAATGACCAGCAATTCGCTGGTAAACGGGATCATCAGGACCAGCAGCCCTTGTGCCAGATTGGAAAACACCATCACCCATTTCAGATTGAGCCGGTCGACCAGCGCGCCCGCAATGCTTCCCAGAAACAGCGAAGGGATGGCTTTGAGCATCATCAGAATGGAGACCGTGGCCGCCGAGCCGGTTATGTCGTAAACCAGGATGACCAGCGCGACGGCAAGGATGCGATCTCCGATAAGCGAAATCGCTTCGCTGAACAGCAACACCTGAAAGTTCTTGTTTCCAAGTACCATCTAAACCTCCCCGAGCCGACGCACCGATCCGGTCGTACCGTCAATCTCGACCAACTCGCCGTTTTTCAGGGTATTGGTGGCGTTGCCCACGCCAAGCACTGCGGGCAGGCCATATTCGCGCGCCACAACGCCGGAATGAGAAAGCATTCCGCCAAAATCGGTGATCAGCCCTCCGGCAACACCAAAAAGCGGGGTCCAGGCCGGGGTGGTGGCCGGGGTCACAAGAATTTCACCCGGCTGCAAATCACGAAAACCGGAGGGGTCAAGAATGATGCGCACCGGCCCCCGCGCTATGCCCTTGCTGGCGGCAATTCCCGTGATGTTGGCACTTGTGCCGGTTTCAACGGGTTCGCCGCCCAGATGCAGGGGAGCGTTCATGCGCTTGTAGCGTTCCATGTCGGCGCGGTTTTTTTGCACCAGTTCGCGGGCGTCGAGAATTGTGCCCGGGCTATCCGGTTCCGGTTTCAGGATTTGCCGGGCAAGCGCAACCCCTTTCTCCTGGGGCAGAAAATAGATGTCGTCCGGGGTGTCAAAGCATCCCGCCTTCACCAGATACTGGCCCAGAGCTTCAAGAATACGCTGCTGGGTGGGCAGCATCATCATCAGATAGAACTGCTGGTTCTCACGCAGGCGGAAATAGGTTTGCGCCATCGACAGGACCCGGTTGAAAACCATGCGTTTCCAGAAGGGCAGGGCGGCGCGCGCACGCAGCTCAGCCTCCTTGCGTGCTGCTGTCTGGCGCTGTTCGCCCGCGGCCGGATCCTGAATGGTCTCGTCCATATACATATGGAGCATTTCAAGCACCTGCTCAGGCTTTCGGGCCCAGGAGGGATGGCGGAACTCATATTTGGGTGAACGGTGGCCAAAAGTATTGAGAAACCGGTCCAGCCCGCCCAGAAAATCGGCGCCCCCCTCCAGTTCCAGAATCTCGGAACGCCAGTTTTTTCTTGGCGGGTTGCCCAGATAGGCCCTGAGCCCGGCATGGTCGCGCACGGAACGGGCCAGCTTCCACAACTGGTGGTTCGTCCTGACCGTCATGTTTCCCTGCAGCCCCGAGAGCAGCGTGGTAGAGAGCTGGCCTTTTTCATCACCCAACCAGTTGCGCGTCAGGGTATTGAGCATTTGCAGGCTCAGCTCTGCTGCGATGATGGAGTTGGCGTGGTTGTCGAGCAGCGGTTTTATCCGGGGCTCCTGATCCCTTGTTTCTTTAAGCAGTTGTTTCAGGCTTGCCCCCTCCCAGGTTCTGGCATTCTGCTGTCGGGCAAAACTCTCAAAGGGGGTTTGCAGCCGTTCCCACTCACGGTGGGTGCGCAACAGGACGCCGCCCACCCTCGCCAGGGTCCAAAGTCCGGGCCGTCGTTTACCCGCGGTGTTTTCCTTCTGGCCCAGCGGGTTGCCCGTTTGAACACCGGACTTTCCCATCAGCGAGACATTGATGTAGGGCAGGCCGAAAAATATGCCGATCATCCTGTCGCCGGGCAAAAGTCGCCCGCCCATCAGTTTGAATACCCGGTCAAAGGACTGAAAAAACGCGCGCTGCATAACCGATGCCGTATAGGGGGTGAGCGGGTCGGGGTAGCGCTCAATCAGCATCAAACGGCTCCAGTGCGCACCCCCGGTTTCCACCTCGTCAAGCGGTTCGGGCAGGGCGGTGATGGGGCGGGCCTGCAACAGATGGAGCCTGTCCTTGGCAAAAGCCCATTCAAGATCCATGGGACGGTTCTCATGGGCTTCAACGCCTTTGCTCAGTTCCACCAGACGGGCAATTGCCGCATCTGACAGAACCGGGGCCGTCTGTTTTGCTTCCGGCACCGGGCGCTCATCGGTACCTGCCTTCGTGCGCACGGTCATGATGGTTTTTTTTGCAATACTGGCGTTGAGGATTTTGCCTCCGGCCTTGTCAACGGTGAGCGTATCGGGAGTTACCAATCCACTGACTACGGCCTCCCCCAGACCCCACGAAGCGTTGATGACCACCTGGTCCCGATTGCCCGTTACCGGGTTGGCGCTGAACAGAACCCCGGCGCTGTCGGCTTGCACCATGGACTGGATCACAACGCCCATCTGAACCGCTTCGGGGGAAAACCCCGCCCTTTGCCGGTATTCCATTACCCGCGATGTCCAAAGCGAGGCCCAGCATTTGCGGACCGAAACAACGATGTCATCCAGTCCCTGCACATTGAGGAAAGTGTCCTGCTGACCGGCAAAGGAGGCCTGAGGCAGGTCTTCGGCGGTGGAGGAGGAACGTACCGAAACGGCTTCTGCCTCAAGAGCCCGGTAAGCGCTTTCAAGTTGGGCCAGTATTCCCTCCGGCAGGGGTTCCGCCAGAAACCTCTCGTGCAATTCCACGCCGCCAAGTCCTTTGATGATATCTTCAGCCAGCCCGGTTTCTCCAACAAAGGACCGATAGGCATATGTTGTCAGGCAAAAGCCAGGGGGCACGGGAAAACCCGCCTGCATCATCTCGCCAAGCGCTGCGGCCTTGCCACCGGCCAGCGGCAGGTCGCAGCTATCCAGCTCCGACAGATGCCGGACGTAATCGTTGTGGGTTTTCATGAAACTTCCTTTGAGCCTATCCGGGGCGAATTTTGTTCAGTATACTTTCAAGCTGTTCCAGCTCTTGTTCACTCAGCCTTTCAAAATAGGGGCGGCACACCTCACCTGCGCGTCTGCCGGTTTCGGCAACAGCGGCTCGGCCGGATGAAGTAACCTCAAGAACCGAGGAACGTCCGTCATCCGGGTCGCGGTGGCGAGCGATGAAACCGAGCTTCTCCATTTTTGCAATAAAGGCTGAGGTCGAGGCGTTGGTTATTCCCCAATAAGCGGCAAGTTCCTTTTGCCTTGCAGCGGGCCGGGAGATGAGAAACTCCATGCCGCGCATTTCCACAACGCTTAAAGGGCCTTGAACCCCGTTGCGCAGTGCGTGACGCAATTGTGAGGAA
>DROE01000048.1 GCA_011322005.1 Devosia sp. | reverse complement strand
GGGCAGCCGACCGGCTCGATGCCGATTATCCTGATTGAGGGTTTGAGGGCCTTGAGCGCCACCGACATGCCCCCAATCAGTCCGCCCCCGCCAATGGCGATAAGAACAGCATCCAGATCGGGGTTCTGCTCGATGATTTCGATCGCCATGGTGCCCTGACCGGCCATGACAGCCGGGTCGGCAAAGGGGTGAAAATAGGCGGCGCCATACTCGGCGGCAAAGTCGAGCGCCACCGGGTTGGTTTCGTTCCATACCGCGCCAACCACCTCAACTCTTGCTCCTGAATTGCGCAGCCTGGTGATTTTTGCCGGGGATGTCGTGCGGGGTACAAAGATGGTTGCAGGCACCCCAGCCATGCGGGCGGCGCGGGCGACCGCCAGACCGTGATTGCCTCCAGAAGCGGTAACGACACCGGCCTCAAGTTCAGATTTTGGCGTTGCCAGCAGCTTGCTGGTCGCACCCCGCGCCTTGAAAGAGCCGGTGACCTGCAGGCATTCCAGCTTGAGGAACAGGTTGGCTTGTGTGGGACTTTGCTCAAGGGCGACAGCCTCAACAAGCGGTGTGCGCCGGACATGGGGGGCAATGCGCTTGGCGGCGCGCCGGATGTCTTCAAACTCAATCAACAGTGCGCCTTCCCTGGCTTAAACTTCTGAAGGTGAGGCGACGACAACGCAGCAGTTCCCGGGGCGTACGATACCAGGCTGGCGCATTCCATAAACCACGCCTGCTTTTTCGTAAACCAGTTCAACCGGCGTTTTATCCGGGTTGCTCAGAAAATGAATTCGCCCGGCCCCCTGTCCGGCGCTTACCTTGTCGCCCAGCCGGTGAAACGGTTCAAACACTCCGGTTTGGTTGGCGCGCACATAGGCACCAGCGCCTGTGATATCGTGAACAGGCAGCGGGACTCCCTGCCGGTCAGGCTTTGCGCCGGCAACCACACCAAAATGGGCCAGCAGGTTGTAAAGACCGTTGCGACCGATTTTGAGTGCCTCGGGGCTTATCGCACCCGCGCCTCCAAGTTCGGTACCAACGGTCACCAGCCCGGCACGCACGGCTGCTGCGGTTGAGGTGCGCGGGTCGCCATAGTTGGAGATAACCACATTTATCGGCGCGCCAAACGCCACAACCGCGGCGCGGATTTTTTGCGCCAGACCGGGGTCGTTGCAGGGCTCCATGATGGCGCTGGGAATCATGTCCAGCGAAGACCCCCCCGAGTGCAGGTCGACAAACATATCGGCCAGAGGAAACAGCACGTCATGCACATACGAGGAAAGCTGTTCGGTGATTGAGCCTGTGGGGTTGCCGGGAAAGGTGCGGTTGAAATTCAGCCCGTCCAGAGGAGAGCAGCGGTTGCCCGCTTCAATTGCCGGCCTGTTGATTGCGGGCACGATAATCAGCCGCCCGGTTACCCGTGCCGGGTCGAGGTCGCGGACGAGTTCACCCAGAATGATGGGCCCCTCATATTCATCCCCGTGATTGCCCCCTTGCAGGAGTACCGTTGGGCCGGCTCCGTTTTTTATGACGCACAGGGGAACAGGCAACACACCCCAGGCATCGGTGTGGACTGAGTGGGGGAAGTCAATGAACCCAACCTGCTTGCCCGGCCTGTCAAAATCTATTTCGGTATGAGGCATGGGTTTCCGCTCGGCGATTATCAATGTTCCGGCATTATGGATGACGCGGTACGGCCAGTTGGTCGCATCCGCCTATTTTGCACACAAAACCTGCCTGGCAGCAATTTCACTAACCAAACTGTTGTTCAAATATGATAGATCGTGCAAAATGCTGTCAACAAGCAATTTGCGTTTGGCCAAACCCCGGTTTTGGGGGGAACAGTTCAGAGCGGACGCCGAATGTGATAGTCAGGGTCTGGACCTTATTTTATGAGCGAATGAGTTTGTTTGAGAACCTGCAACAGTTATGGCCCATGCCATCCCGCCCCCGGCCCATCACAATGATTGGTGCTGGAGGAATTGTCAGGGACGCACACCTGCCGGCCTATAAAAAATGGAACCTGCCCGTTGCGGGGATATTTGATGTTGATACGGGTCGCGCCCAGGCGCTGGCAGACAAGTTCTTGATTACCCGTGTCCATGAAACGTTTGAGCAGGCCATGAATGGGGGAACTGCCGATGTTCTTGACATCGCAGTGCCGCCCCAGGTGCTCCGGGAAGTTCTGGAACAGGTGCCCCCTGGCAGTGTCGCGCTTATCCAGAAGCCCCTGGGGGTAAATCTTGCCGAAGCGCGGCAAATGTCCGCCCTGCTCAAGCAGCGCGATGTCACCGCCGCCGTCAATTTCCAGTTGCAATTCACCCCGGCCATGCTGGCGGTTTCGGATGCCATTGCCCGCGGACTGTTTGGTGAAATCACTGAAGTCGAAGTGCATCTGGCCTGTGCCACCCCGTGGGACGACTGGCCGTTTATGCGTACGCTGGAGGCGGTGGAGATTCCACTGCACTCAATCCATTATCTGGACTGGATCCGCGCCAGTTTCGGCCAGCCTGAAAAAGTCTACGCCAAATCCCTGCCCCACCCGGCTTTTCCCGAACTTGCCGATGCGCGCAGTTCCATTATTCTGGACTATGGGGACAGTATCCGCTGCTGTCTCAGCCTCAACCATACGCACAGATGGGGGACAAAAAACGAGCAGGCGACCATACGCGTTGAGGGCACGAAGGGTGCGGCGCTGGTCGGTGTCGGCTATCAGCTCAATTTCCCGGACGGTGCGCCGGAAACACTGCAAATGATTGTCAAGGGCGGTGAGTGGCAGGACATCGAGCTCAAGGGCGCGCGCATTCCCGATTCGTTCGCCGGGGTCATGGCCAACCTGCAACGCTTTGCCAGTGGGGAGGACGACAGACTGCTCACATCAATACCGGATTCCGTGGCCAGCATGGCGCTGGTCGATGCCTGCCTGAAATCCAACGCAACCGGGCAAGCCGTAAAGGTGGAACAGCAGGCGCACCAATAAAGAAACCGCAAGGGAGAAACTATTCCATGTCCGACACCAAGAGCCTTGGAGGCAAAATCGCGCTCAGGGGTGCTGATGCCGCCCCCCATGCGTTTGAGCGCCTCAAACAGTCCTTTGGCGGTATTGACTGGGGGGTAGAGGAAAGCAAGGCCGATGCGGTTATTAACCTGAGCATCGACCCAGGGCTGAAGGAGGGAGCTTTTGAAATTTCTCTCGAAGCACCTGACCAAGCCCCCCCAGCGCTGAACATCAGCGGCGGCAAACTCAGCGGCCTGATTTACGGAGTTGAACATCTTATCCGCACCGGCGGCTCTGAGTCCGATGAAATCGTGGTGCCGCGCAAGGGCATAAAAAAAACTCCCGGCCTCGCCTATCGTACCTTCTGGACCTGGGACCATTCAACGAATTGGGAACTTT